>JAFGLD010000023.1 GCA_016928235.1 Anaerolineae bacterium
TCGGTCTCGTCCATCGCTTGAGATAATGGGTCAACTGGCGGGCCAAGCTTTTCCAGAAATCGAGGATAGTTGTAATCATGCGGTGATTAGCTTCAGATGGATCGTTGATTGCGCCACATGATACTTGATTATTCCGATGTTTGCACGTAAAATCCGTTTGGATGAGTTAAGTAGCCAGCACAGGGGTTTGCAGCCGCAGTGTTGCGGGTTCTGGCACCTATGACCATTGTCTAAAAAAGACCACCAGGAAAGATTCAATATCTGAATCGATTAATACTTGATGGTTACGCAATCGTATGCTATACTAGGAGTGCATATAAGCGTATTCAAGATTCAGAGGGATCGTGTCGTGAAGTATCGACAACTGTCGCGTACGGGGGTATTCGTTTCGGAGCTATGTCTGGGCTCGATGACTTTCGGCGGGAAGGGTCTGTATGAGGTGATCGGAACGATTGGGCAGGATGAAGCGAACATGCTGGTCGGCCATTCACTAGACGCCGGGGTTAATTTCTTCGACACTGCCAACGTCTATTCCAATGGCGAGTCGGAGCGAATACTTGGGAAAGCATTGGGTAGACACAGGAAGGACGTTATTCTTGCCACAAAGGTCCGAAGTCGTATGGGGCATGGTCCAAACGATGTTGGTTTATCACGTGTTCACATCATGCAACAAGTTGAAGGGAGTCTACGACGCCTTGGTACCGATTATATCGATCTCTACCAGATTCACAACTTCGACTCGCTTGCAGCCGTGGAGGAAACGTTACGCACACTTGATGATTTGGTACGCTCCGGCAAGGTTAGGTATATCGGGTGCTCGAATCTATCGGCCTGGCAGATCATGAAGTTTCTGGGTATCTCCGAGCTTCGCGGGCTGGAGCGGTTTGTGAGCGTCCAGTCGTTTTACTCACTTGCCGCGCGCGGGATCGAAAGAGAAATTGTCCCCCTGGTTAAGGATCAGGACCTGGCTCTATTGACATGGAGCCCCTTGGCGGGAGGCTATCTGTCGGGCAAGTTTACCCGCCAGGGCGCGACCGACCCCAAATCCCGGCGTACGACATTCGATTTTCCACCGATCAACAAAGAAAGGGCATTCGATATCATCGATCGAATGATGGAAATAGCCAAGGAGCATGATGTATCCGTCGCGCAGATCGCTCTCTCCTGGCTATTGCACCAAGGCCATGTGACCAGCATAATCATCGGTGTTAGAAATGCCTATCACCTGCGGGAGAACCTGAGGTCCATAGACGTTAGCCTATCAGAGGACGAGCTGAGCTCGCTGAATGAGATCAGCGCATTATCTAGCGAGTATCCGGGATGGATCTTCTCTACACCATCTGACCGGTTGCCGGTTGATTTGTAAGGTCAAGGAGGGTCAGGTTATCTCTCGGCTCGGAAAGAGAATGTGGAAGGAATGGCAGGAGGTGAGCCGGTTCTTTCCGAAACCGGAGAATCCTGGGCTGCAGATACGTCCCTGTCGGAAAGATAGGAGCAGGCCGACAGATGGTGACCAGTGCGTCTTACATCGACTGGCCGAAGAAACCGTTACTATCCTGAACACAGAGCAGTGGAGCGGTATTTCGGCACGGAATGAGACATAACGTTCAGTGTTTGGTTCAATGGCCTCGGGTGTGGCAACAATGTGCTTGATGCGTGGCAAGGTCAGCAAGGAAGCACCTATACCTCGTCTGGGCCGATGTGCCCACATGAAGACATCGATATTGAAGGCCAGGGACTATGGTGCCCGACAATTGCGCAGGCATATTGTAGAAATGAGGACTGCAGGTTCCTCCGGCAGTGTTAGTATGGGAAGACTAGGGCTGAAGGGTGGCACTCTTGCTCCGAAAGGGGCGAACCCAGAGATTTGGTCCGCGGCAGCTTCGATTGCAGCGAAAAGGGCCCGGTCATCACCTGCCATTCCATCGGGTCCCACGCTACACCTAGGTGTGCACAATCTCCTCATCGAGCATCAGAACCCTACCGAATGCGCATAGTTTTCGCCAACCCGTACGCAGAAAGGGACTAGAGATGGCAACAAGCAGCTCAAAACCCACAGGGAAAGATGTAGCCAGAATTGCTGGCGTCTCGCAGAGCACTGTCTCGAGAGTCTTAAACGAGACGGGGATAGAGTTAATCAGCGAGGAAACGATCAAGCGAGTTCGAGCAGCGGCGACCAAGATGGGTTATGTTCCCAACCCATTCGCGCGTGCCCTCCGTGGAAAAGAGACGCAGCTGATCGGGCTTGTAGTCCGAGAAATGGCCGATCCGTTTTTCGCGAGCCTGATCTCGGAAATCAGCATACAAGCTAGCCACCTAGGTTACCGCGTGGTGTTGGCGCCGGCTCATAGTGATCCCGATGAAGCGCTGAAGGCAACGACTACCCTTTACACGCAGCATACCGATGGGGTGATATTCCTGGGTGACTTGCGCGATGATGAACCTGCTATCCGGAAAATACTTCAGGAACATCGCGCCGTTGTTACCATGTGTCGCGGTTCCAAGCTGCAGGATGTTCTGACCATCAACACTGATAGTAGAAGAGGGATTCACCTACTTCTCGATCACCTGACCGGCCTTGGTCACCGCAGATTCGCGTTCCTAGACGGGGGCTGGTTGGGTGACATCCATGAGCGCCGTTCCACGTTCGTTGATTACCTGCGCGATGCTGAGCCCGCCATTCTTCAAGCACGGGTCGAGAGTGCAAACAACGATGCAGAAGGCGGCTACCGTGCCATGAAATCCTTGCTTGAGTCAAGCCACCACCCCACAGCTGTTCTTGCTTCAGATGATATCATGGCGATAGGGGCTATTAAGGCAGTATTCGATTCAGGACTTGATGTGCCTGCCGATGTCTCCATAACCGGATTCGATGATATCGAGCTTGCAAGGTACCTCCATCCGGCACTAACCACGGTTGAACAGCCGGTCCGGGATATGAGTGCGCAAGCCCTGCAACTCCTTCTGGATGCGGTGAAAGGCGAGGTGCCAGAGACCCGCGTTATGCAGGTGGAACCCAAGCTCGTTGTCAGAGAGTCAACCGGGCCACCGCCGGGCGGTGACCCCCTCTCCAACTGAAGGACTATGAGAACTCTCGAGCCGAACCGCTACAACATGGGGCAAGATGATGGGCAGACAAGTTCAATTGGCACTCATTGGTACCGGGGCGATCGCAGCGCGATATGCACACGAGATCGCTCTGAACCCAGCCGCAGTTCTCCGAGCCGTGACCTCGCGGAATCCGGAACAGGCACGGAGATTTGCAGACGAACATCCTTCGGCCTGTTGCCAGGATACCATCGTATATGATGATGTTCATGACTTGTTGCAGGACCCGGGCATCGAAGGTGTACTTGTTTGTACCTGGCATGATTCCCATGTCTCAATTGGCATTGAATGCCTGTTGGCCGGGAAATCAGTGTTCATGGAAAAACCACTGGCACTGAGTTCAGTCGACTGCCTCCCTTTGGCCCGCCTTTGTGCTCGTTCCAATGCTGTTTTCATGATGGGCGGATTTGGTTTTCGCTATTATAACGGCAATGTCTTTCGATTGCTCGGCTACATCGGGCGCCCCGTTTTGATCCACGGACGTCTGGTGACGCCTCGGTGGCCAGACGATTTCTGGGCCATGAAGCCCGGGATCGGCGGCGGTGTGATTTTCTCGGTCGGGTCTCACCTGATGGATATGGCCTGTCTGGTAAGTCGCAGCGAGCCCGTTAACGTTATGGCCTTCGGTCACAATCTTTCTCATCCTGACAGCGGTGTCGTAGACACTATGTCGGTGGTCATTGATTTCGAGAACAGTGCAACAGCAAGTCTCGCGTTTGGTGACTGCGGGGAACTGCCCCCGTTTGGCGAGATAACCCTGGAGGTATTCGATGGTACCAGGGCTGTACGTATTCCCCAGTTTCTGCCGACAGACCTGGCTCCCACCTTCTACGAACGCCACGGGTATTTCGCAGAGGGCAATGCGAGTGATCCGGGCACCTTTGATCTGACCGGAAAACCGCTAACACCCATCGATGAGTTTGTTGGTTCTCTTCAAAATGGACAGCAGTCAGACATATTCCCCGGCATTAAGGAGGGAATTCGTGCTGTTGTTCTCCTGGAAAAGGCGTTTTCGTCAATCGAACAAGGCAAATGCCAGCGAGTCGAAAGATGTTCTCCGGAAGACGGCTATTATCGGTAGGCCGCTGGAGTGAAAGAAAGGATATGTGCCATGAAGATGAGAGGCCAAGATGAAGATCATTGATCTGAGCTGCCTGGTGGAACGAGATATGGCGGTGGTTGGTGCTCCCGCAACGGCTCCGGTTATTGAGAATCTCACCACTCTCGAAGACGGTTGCCTCGTACACCGGTTTGAACTGACGTCTCTGACCGGTACATGCTTGGAGGCGTCTGCTCATGTTTTCCCGGATGGAGAAAGGTTAGATGAGATCGCCCTGGATCGGTTAGTCCGTCCAGCTACCATTTTCCACCTAGGGAATGTTGAGCCTCGCCAGGCGATTACTGCTGAACGACTGCAAGCTACTGGCGCAGTCCTGACAGCAGGTGATGCGGCGCTGATCTCAACCGGCTGGGACCAGATGTGGAAGACGCCTAGCTATTATGGTGACAGCCCATACTTCACCCTCGATGCGATCAAATGGCTCATTGAGAGAGACGCACAAATCATTGGTGCGGATTTCGGAAGATATGACTGTCCCGACCGGCCGCTGGAAGTGACGAGATTGATGTTGGCTACAAATCGCCTCCTCCTGGCGCCGCTGGTGAATGTGACAAAGATCACGGACCGGAGACCCTTACTGGTTGCGCTACCGATTAAGTTCAAGGGGGTCTGTGGATCGCCTTGCAGGGCGATCATTATTCAGAACTAACGCGGATGGTTCTAGAACGGGAGGAGTTTAGGAGGAGTATGGCTACCCAATCACTGGCCCTAGAATGTACCGGTCCGAATCAACTGGATTTCACCCAGTTCGACGTTCCCGATGTGGAGCACGACTGTGCCCTGATACAAATCCAACGTTGTGGAATCTGCGGGACAGATATTCATGGTATTAGGGGGATGAGGGACATGAAATATCCTTTCATTCCCGGTCATGAGCTAGTTGGTACGGTGGTTGAGAAGGGAAGTGGGGCAAACAAGACAATCAAGACTATCGGCGATGAACCCTTCAGGGAAGGGGATAGGATCACCGTAAACCCCAGAATAGTCTGTGGACGTTGTTTCTATTGCCAGAACATCCCGCAACGACCGGAAATGTGTATCAACGCCCGGACCTACAACAGCTCCATTACAAGTGATATCCCCCCGCATCTGTTTGGGGGTTGGGCTGAATATATGTACATCTTGCCAGGCTCTGAGATTATCAAGGTCCCCGAGGGGCTCTCCGATGATCTAGCGGTGCTCGCCGAGCCGTTTGCATGTGGTTTGGGATGTGTTGAGGGTTTTCGGCGCGAGCATGACTGGATTGTGGGCGACGGGTTTGCCATCGAGGGCACTGTCGTGATATTTGGAGTCGGTGCAATAGGGATGCTGACATTGATTGCATTCAGGCTCTGTGGCGCCAGATCGATCATTGCAGTAGACCTTGACGATGACAAATTGACTCTGGCGAAGGAGTTCGGCGCTACAGAGATCCTGAATCCAAGTCGATCCACAGCAGATGATAGGGTCAGATTCGTGAAACAGGTAAGTCAAGGGATAGGAGCCAGTGTTGTTGTAGAGGCCTGCGGGGTTCCTGGGACGATCGGTGAAGGGGTCGAAATGCTCCGAAGAGGGGGCACGATCTACGTCATCGGACATCTATTCAACACCAAGCCGGCCGAGATAAATCCTCGAAAAGTGTGCCGCGACGAGCTGAGGATTCTTGGCAACTACGCATATTCCTCCAGCAGATATTTCTCGCTGGCTTTTCGCTTGCTTGCCGAAGGCGAGTTGCCTTATGAGAAACTGGTCACCACCGTGCCTTTTTCGGAATCCAGACAATACATTCTTGGCCGGATGCCGCATGCGATTAAAACCGTGATCGTGATGTGAAAAGCGCCAGTCTGATCGGGAATATCCTTCATTACAGAGATCTAGGAGGTGGATATGGAAATCTTGGCGATTCGAGGAGGAAAACCAGTTCGAAGTGAAACGTGGCCTAGGTGGCCGGTTTCCGACGAGACTGAAGAACAGGCTTTACTGGAGGTACTCCGTTCGGGGAATTGGTGGCGCCATTCCCACGGCCAGGGAGTTGAGTTGGTAGAAGATGACACCGACTTGAAAAGCACAGTTGCCCGCTTTCAACGGGAATTCGCACGATCCCGAGGATGTGAGTACGGTATTGCAGCCGCCAATGGTACAGTTGCGATCGAGATCGCACTCAGGGCGGGCGGTGTCTGCCCCGGAGACGAGGTGATCGTTCCTCCCTATACCTTTCTGGCTACGGCCTCAGCGCCACTGGTGGTTGGAGCAGTGCCCATTTTCGTGGACATTCATCCAGACACTTACAACATTGACCATCGCCGAATTGAGGAGGCGATAACGCCAAAGACGAAAGCCATCATTCCTGTCCATTTCGGAGGCCAGCCATGTGAAATGGAGGCAATCAGTGGCATAGCTCGGAGATACGATCTGATTGTGATCGAAGATGCAGCACATGCTCATGGCTCGTCCTATAATGGGCGGCCCTGCGGCTCCTTGGGCGACATGGCAGCTTTTAGTTTCCAGAACTCCAAGCCCATCACGGCGGGCGAGGGCGGTATCATTACCACGAACAGCCCGGAATACGCCGAAGACTGTGAATCCATGGTGTGGGCAGGTAGGAAACGGGGAGAACCGTGGTACCGTCATTTTGTATTGGCTTCTAATGCCCGCATGACCGAGTTCCAAGGTGCTATTCTCAGAGCGCAACTAAAACGGCTTGATGCCCAAGTTCGCCAACGGACGGAAAACGCGACCCTTTTGAATCAGCTTCTGGGTGAGATTGACGGGATTCGGCCGTTGAAGATGCTGCCGACGACGACTTCTCATACATGGCACATATACATGTTCCGCTACTCACCAGAGGCATTTTGCGGTTTGCACAAATCGATATTCGTGGAGGCGCTGGTTGCAGAAGGTATCGAAGGTGCCATGACCGGTTATACCAATCCCCTCTATCAGAATCCTATGTTCCTCCACAAAAGGTTTATGGGTGGCGCATACCCTGTCGTCCCCGAGATATATGGAAAGGAGATTGACTTCGCCGATTTTGCTGAACTGTGCCCTGTCAGTGAACGTGCCTGTTCCACGGAAGCAGTCTTAATACCGCAGAACATGCTGATGGGCGACCCGGAGGGCATGAACGATATTGCGACTGCGATTAGGAAAGTTCAGGCGAATGTGAAGCAGTTACTGTAGGGCTGGCTGTTGCGACGAATCTATGCCGGAAAATGCCGGTCACGCTTTGGGTAGGAGACAACAATGATTACTGTTAGCGTAATTGGTGCCGGGTTCATGGGCAAAACGCATGCGAGAGCCTACGCCAGGAATCCGGCTGTGAGAATAGCATATGTCGCCGACAAAATCAGAGCAAGGGCTGAAAGCCTTGCTGCTGAGATTGGAGCTCAGGCGATTACCGATTATGACACGATCCTGCTGGATTCATCGGTCGATCTGGTGGATGTGACACTGCCGACTCCTTTTCACCCCGAGTATGCCATCAGGGCCCTAGAGGCAGATAAGCATGTCGTGGTTGAGAAACCGCTGGCATTGAACACTGAGGAAGCGGACAGGATGTTGGAAGCGGCTCGTGCCGCTGGACGTTTTCTAATGGTAGCTCATGTCTTGCGTTTCTGGCCAGAGTACCTTGCTATTCGTTCCGTGCTAGATAGCCAACGTCTGGGAGCACCACGACAGGCTTCTGCATTCAGGCTATCTAACATGCCGCAGTGGTCGTCTTGGTTCCGCGATCCGACGATGACTGGAGGCGGAGTCCTGGACATCCAGATCCACGATCTTGATATGCTGAACTGGCTCTTTGGGAAACCGCTGAGATTAATGTCTACCGGCTTACGCGGAGAAATGGGTGGGTGGGATCATGTCATGACGCTGCTTGAATATCCCAGCATCAAAGCTTCGGAAGAGTGTAGCTTTCTGATGCCGCTGGATTTTCCTTTCACGGTCGGTTTCAAGGTGTTGTGTGAACGAGGAATGATTGAGTACTATTTCCGAGCGGGTGGCGCCAGTTTCGAGATGGGTCAGCCGCAATCGCACCTGCTGTTGTTCGAAAACGGCAAGCCCAATCAGCCTATCCCAATAGATCCGGGGGATGGATATGAGCGCGAGCTGGCGTATTTCGTCGACTGTGTGGACAAGGGAAGAGAGCCTACGATAATCACGGGAGCTGAAGCGCGATTAGCCGTCCAGGTGGCTCAAGCTTCCGCGCGCTCATTGGAGACCGGGGGGATCGTAGCTATTGAGTGAAAGCAAGTGACCCAAGTCGGATGTGCGATTTGTGGCACCGAGTCCCCGCGGCTTCGCGATGAGATGACTTACACGGTCGTGTCAATCAATATCGCCCTGCAAGGTGTGCCGCATACCCCCCTGACCTTTAGCGGCAGTGCAACCAGTAAGTAGCGATTCAGTATCGCCTGACGAAGATTGACCAATGGGCCCAATAGCAGGCAGCCGGCCTCAAAGAGTCTCCGGACTCCACTCTGTCTAGGTTGAGCAGGATCGTCGAGGTTTGGGATGTCCGCTCCCAATAGGGAGATGCCTTGCGAAATCAGCCATTCTACGGCCTCAACATGCAGATGTGGACAGTTCTCAACATAACCGGGTTGATTCCACATGCGATCCCATCCCGTTGCAATGAGCACTGCATCGCCAAGTTCGATCAAAGCGCCAGCATTTCTCAGATCGCTCGCGCCGAAAACATGCCCAGCCGGGCTGTTCTCGAGTTGGATAATTGCCGCTGGTCTGACAAAGCGATCCGGGGCAATCATGTCGATAGTCTCGCCGTTACGAAATAGATGAGCTGACGCCTCCAGATACGTGCCAGTCAGGGTGCATATGGTTATCTGGTGAGCTTCCCAGCCCGTTGGTCCGTCAATGTCGGCAATCTTTTTTATCAAAGGCGGGCTGACGAGAGGATTGTCCAACCACATGTTTTCCTCTATCAGGCCTGTGATGTCGATTATCTGCTCTTCACGCCACATTGGCCAGCTTGCTCCTACTCGATCTCTCTAGCCTTCCCGTCTGGCTAGCTCTTTTCAGATGTTTGAACGTGGCGGATGAGGGAAGCCACCAATTCAATGAGTTGGTGTTCAGAATCCGGATCGAACGGTGCTGGTTGACGGTAGAAGCGCCAAGCGTCCACTACCTCGTATCCGCCTTTTCGCATCGCTTCTCTGTCCGGTAGATATCCTACGATCGAAGAAGCATAGGTGACCGGCAGAATAGCCTGATTATGTCCCAGTGCGCGAATCTTGAAACCAGTCGAGCTAAACACCTCCGCGGCGATAAACGCGAAAGCAACTTGCCCAACGCTCCACAGTGCGACGGGCAAAGGGCAGGGCGAGATAGTACCACCATCGTCAATGGCCTTGAGAATGCGTCCCTCTGCACTGGCCAGAGTTTGAGCGCAAAACGCCGCCATAGCTGGATCTGGAAGCTCACCCGGGGCCATATTCATGAGGTCTGAAAGGAGAATCAGTGTATCCGCCAGATCCGGTGAGTGCAAGTCTCCCTCTGCAATCCGCAGCAGATGTTCGATCTTCCGTTCTACCAGCCCGCGCGACGGTAGAGGCTGGTATACAAGCGGAATATGGGTTGACACTGCGTGGAACGGCCGGGATTTGATTCTGGTCAGTGTTTCTGGCATCTCTTTCAGATGCTCCCACAGTCTATCGACCCAGGCCATCATGGCTGGTTTGTCTTCCGAGATGACGAGTGCATTTACATCTCCAGTAGCACCTTGCAAGTAGACGCACGGGGCGTCAAACAACTCGCTCATCCGACGGGAGATCTCTCCAGGTATGTCTGCAGCTATTGCTTGCGTCGCCATAGCGGCCGCATGGCAGGCGAAATGCACCAGCACCGCTATGTTTCTCTGCTTTTGATCACGCCATGCCATTAGCGTAAGCGTCGAATCCACCGGTCCGCGTTCGAGCACCGGCATCGTCGGGGTCCGGGCCATTGAAACCCGGCCATCGGCCAGCAACGCCCGACGGTTGTACGTAAAGCCTGGCAGTTGGATAGAGGAATAATAGAGGGATGCAGGCCTCAGAACCGTCAGCGCCTGGACAGCTGCCTCGACTGTCTGCTCACACAGGTACTGCCAATACTGCTCGTCTGGCTCGGGCTCTCCCTCGAGCTGGTAAGTGGTAGGAGCGCTGTGATTATGGGTTGCAACAAAAACGCACCTGCCTCTCCTAAAATCGCTACCCAGCCGAAGCTCCAGGGCCGTGTGGAGACGCTCCTCCAAGCTCGAGCTGATAGCGAGTAGATCATAGCTGAAGAGGAAATTGACGTGCCCACCCTGCCTGATTACCAAGGCATGCACAAACAATGGGCTATCCACGTACTCCGAGGGCCGATTCATGCGGATAGCGTATCCACTTAAGGGAAGACCAATCTCCGGTGTAATATCTGCCTTTGCGCAACCTACTTCAAGCAATTGAGCCATCACTGCCTCCTTCGACCTCAAGCTAGTTTGTATTATAGCATCAATAGTCGTATTGACAAACGGTCATTCGTATGATATATTATGTATGACCGCAATCGTATGCGTAACAAACCGCTTCTTGGCGCCGTACCTAATCAATCCGATAATCCGATAATCAGATGGCTTTCAGTGAATCTTTGATCCAGAGGTTGTGCTGGGGAAGGAGGTGCCTGGGTGCCCTGTGAGGGCCACCATAAGTTGGTCGCTTCTTCACGATGCTTATTGGTGGTGAGTCAGGCCATGCCCAACTCGAATCGAAATCCGGAAGTAGACGTGAATCTAAGAAGCTTGGGTTGACGAATTTCAGATCGTTTCTGCGACTATAATTTACCGATTGATCCGATTTCAGGAGGAAGAAAAATGAGACCGTTAAGCACGATTGCGTCAGACTGGTGGGACTACACGACGCTGGATAGGGAAATCCTTAATGATGCATCAAAGCTAACTGCGAAGGATCTCGAATCGCTATCCCGACCTGGCTTTGCGGTAAAGATCTATGACACAGTTGAGGATTTTTACTTGGCAGAAGCGCTTGAATATGTTACTACCTGGATGAAGGCTACGGAGGAACAACCGACCGGGATCTGTGGCCCAGCCGGTCCTGTCGAGCAGATGCCTTTGATTGCACGGCTCGTGAACGAACTCGATCTGAATCTGAGACATTGCTATTTCTGGGGCATGGATGAATGGGTTGTCAATGGTAGGGATGTGGGAATTGACTATCCGTATAGCTTTAGAAAGGTCAACGTGGATGGTTGGATCAACCGTATTCGGCCTGAGCTTCGCATGCCGGATAATCAGATATTCTTCCCAAGTTCCGATAATCGGGAATACATTGATAGCTGGAACCTCGCCCGATGCCTCGTAATCCAGGGAGGTCAAGGAGAAGTAAAACACTGGGCGTTTAATGATCCAGTTAAGAGAGAAGGCAAGTACAAGGACACGCCCCCATCTGCAGAGGAATACCGTCAGCTCACGACCAGAATCGTCGAATTGCATCCGATTACCATCATGCAGAATGCCCGCACCTCTGGAGGAGGTACGGTTCAAAACATCTCTCCGGTAGCCGCATCTGTGGGGCCAGTCGAAACGTGGAAGGCCGAGAAAGTCTCGATCTGGCATGGCGGAATGCACGACAACCCGTTTGGAATGCGCCTGACTACGCTGATGATCTCCAAGCATATCGTTGATACTTCCACGCCCATGTCGGTACTCGCCGACCACCCGAATGTCCAGTTCAATTTCCTGAGGGGTGCAATAGGTACCTGTGATGCGGCCGTGCGGTAGGGAGGATCGGCAATGGCAAGACGAGTATTCGCTGTCGCTGCACATCCGGATGACATCGAATTCACGATGGCAGGAACGCTAATCCTACTTGCCCAAGTAGGATACGAGATTCATTATCTGACGATCACGAATGGCTCCGTTGGAAGCAAAGTGCATGGGCGCGAGGAGATCATTCGTATCAGGCGTGAGGAATCGCGGGCTTCAGCTGCTCTCCTTGGAGCGATCTATCACGAGAGTCTGGTCGATGACATAGAAATATTCTACGAGAAGGCGCTCTTGTTGCGTGTCGCCGCAATCATGCGGACGGTAGCGCCCGAGATACTGTTGACTCAATCTCCAAGTGATTACATGGAGGACCATCAGAACGCAGCTCGGTTAGCCGTCACTGCTGCCTTCTGTCGTTCTATGCCGAACTACATCACAGACCCACCGGTCCCGCCGGTGGATCACGATGTCACCGTGTATCATGGGCAGCCGCACAGTAATCTCGATCCTTTCAGGCATCCTGTCTGGCCGGACCTGTACGTTGACATAACAGATGTCTTTCAAGATAAGCTACAAGTGTTGGCCTGCCACAGAAGCCAACAGGGTTGGCTGGACGAGACACAAGGGATGACCTCAGTTCTGCAGACAATGCAAGCCCACGCCCGTGAATTAGGCCGAATGTCCGGGCAGTTTGAATACGCTGAAGGATGGCGGCGTCGGCTTCATTTGGGGTTTTGTCCAGAACATGCCGATCCCCTCGCCGACGCTCTGTCCGCCTGTGTTCTGAGGGCCACGGGTCAATGATAGACTGCTGATTCGAGTCCAGAAGAGTGCCCGCGATTGGCTGCCCTCACGACCGCTTTTGATTCTGCCTAGAATCGGAGAACTCGGTGAAGAAGATACGAATAGGGATCCTGGGATGTGGAAAAATGGGGAAGGTCTATGCCCGTTGGTTTACTGAGAATCCCTATTGTGCTGTTGTTGGATTCTATAATCGCACTCGTTCATCAGCAGAAGAGCTTGCGGCTGAATACCCAGGCAGTCGAGTCTACAGCCGCTGGAAGGATCTGATCCTGTCGTCGGAGGCGGATGCCATCGGTATCTGTACTCCATCCCACGAGCATTTGGACCAATTCAGGACAAGTGTACAGCAGGGAAAGCACGTTCTGTGCGAAAAACCTATGGCCAACGAGATCTCTCACTGCCAGAAGATGGTCGAGCTGGCCAATTCCTTCCCGACGAAGACGTATATGGTTGGGTTTCAGATGCGATTCCATCCTGTAATTGAGCAGGTGAATGAACTCCTTCCGACCATAGGAAAGATCTTTCACATCGATTTTTCATTTGGAATGTATCGCCCAGAGATTACCTGGCGGCATAAGCTTGACCAGGCAGGAGGCGTGGCGAAAGAATTGACTAGTCATCTGTTTGACCTGGGCTATTGCTGGGCCGGAGAGTACAGGAGCATACAAGGCTTGAATCGCATCATCCGAAAAGGTAGAGAAGTGGAGGACTATTCTCTGAACATTGTAGAGTACACTGGCGGGGCCTCTGGCTACATAGTCTCCAACTATCATGATCGCCGCTCCCGACGCATCTTGGGCAACATCATGGCCTTGGACGGGCAGATTAGTTTCTCATTCAGCTCTTACTCCCCTTCCGATAGCATGGTGACGCTCTATACGGGCGGAACCCAAAGCCCGGTCCAGTTTCCCATTGACCTACCTAGTGCGATCGATTCCATCTATCCGGGTCACCTCGATAGCTTTAAGAAGGAAATCGACCATTTCGTAGACTGTATTCTGAATGGCAGGGTGCCAGAGGTCACTGTTGAAGATGGCGCGAGGGCTATACAGCTAGTTGATGCTTCTTATGAGTCCAGCCGCTTGAGCAAGAAGGTTGTGCTTCCGCTTGCGAGTTTCGACAGCAGCACCCTCACAGAGTGCTATTCGATTTTCCAGGAGTGATTCATGCTAGCCGCGTTTTTCGTTGGAAAGAGCAAGTTCGAGCTACGCCACACAGAGAGTCCCGCCTGTCCTGAAGGCGGATTGGTCGTAGAAGTAAACGCCTGTGCGATATGTGGAACGGATCTAAAGATTATCAAAGGTGCAGATCAGAAAATGGAAGGCCGTGAGGCCAGAAGTATGGAGTTGCCTCGCATTATCGGACACGAGATTTCTGGAACCGTAATTGAGGTGGGAAGAGAGCTGCAGGGTTTTACAGTCGGTGAGAATGTTGTCGTTGCACCGAGCGTTCCATGTATGCAGTGTGCTCTGTGTCAGAGAGGCTACCACGAAATGTGCGACCATCTGAGGGTAATCGGTTATGACTGCGACGGAGGTTTCGCTGAGCAGTTGGCCCTGGATAGCAGGGTCGTAAATGGCCAATGTGTTCTCAAAGTTGGAGAGGTAGACTCGCTTGATCTCTTCGCATTATCGGAGCCGCTCTCCTGCGCAATCAACTGTTATGATCTCAGCCCTGTGAGAAGGGGCGACACGGTCGTCGTGTTAGGAGCGGGTCCCTTGGGCTGTTTCTTGGTTGAGCTGGCCAAGCTCCACGGGGCCGGGGCAACGATCATAACCGATATATCTGCAGAACAGGCTCGCCTGGCAGAGATCTCGAATCCCGACTGGGCGATCAACGACAGTGGGGAGTCCCTGATCCAGAGAGTTCTGGAGATCACTGAAGGGTATGGAGCAGACCTTGTGATTACGGCCTGTCCCTCACCGAGCGCGCAGCAAGATGCAATCTACCTTGCTGCGAAACGTGGTTCGGTAAATTTCTTCGGGGGATTGCCACGTGATAGATCGATAGTGCCGATCGACACAAATCTGATCCATTACCGTGAACTCAACATCAGGGGTACACATGGATCTCGGCCAGAGCAGGTTGAGAGAGCAAATTCGCTAATCAAGAGTGGTCGCTTTGGTATGGAGAAATATATAACGCATCGCTTTCCGTTGAACGAAATCAATCACGCTTTCGAACAAGCGCAAAGCGGGAACCGGTTGAAGATTCTAGTGAAACCCTAATCGAGGAGCTATTCATGTTACTTGGCAAGCAGGTCAGGCTAAACAGGTTATTCAATAGGAAATCGGGCAATATTCTGGTGATTGCATTGGATCACGCTATAGGATGGGGGATTTTGCCAGGGATTGATGACATTTCGCGAACCATGGAGAAGATCGTTGAGGCTGAGCCCGATGCAGTGACCATGTTGAAGGGCACGGCAGAAAATGTATTCTCGCCCTTTGCCGGGACCATTCCTCTCATCATGAAGTCCACCACCTTTGCACCCTACCATCCCCACTATGACACATTGGTAGGTGAAGTGGATGATGCCGTACGCCTGGGCGCCGACGCGATCGCCGTTGGCGCAACACTATGCGGGGACCACCAAGCGGAACTGCTGAGACAGCTGGCATCGGTTGTACATGAGGCATCAGTGGTGGGCTTGCCCACAGTAGCGCACATTTACCCCAAAGGGGTGGGCGAGAAAGCACAATACAAAGCCGAGCATGTTTCCTATGCAGCCCGAGCAGCCTCCGAGCTGGGCGTGGATATCGTGAAAACGTACTACACCGGTGATCCTGAATCGTACAAGCAAGTCGTCCGGTGCTGTACCTCGCGACTGGTGGTTTCTGGGGGGCCGAGACTTCCTTCGGTACGCGATGTGTTCCAAATGACCCACGATGCTATCAAAATAGGCGCCAGAGGCGTCACCTATGGGCGAAATGTTTGGCAAGCAGATAGTCCTGGTCTGATGGTGACCGCGTTGAAGCACATCATTCATAACCAGGGTACCGTGGACGAAGCCATGGAGATTGTGCAACAAAGCTAGGACGGTCTGCCAACCATGAATCACGATTTCGCTTACCTTTCTTCGCATCAGATACGTACGGATGTGCCATTATTCGTGCCCGTGGGTGCGGTTGAAGCCCATGGTCCCACTCTACCCATAGGTACGGATACTCTCATTGCCATGGCTTTCGCCCACCGGTTTGCTCAGAAGGTGCAAGGTCTGGTTCTTCCACCAGTATTCGTTGGTGTATGCCCAAATACAAACCGGTTCAGAGGCAGTATGCATGTCACGCACGCATCGTTTGTCGCCTATGTGAGGGATCTCTGCGTTTCACTAATGCTCCAAGGTTTTCGTGCGATCGTCCTGGTTAATATCCATAACGGAAACGACGCGGCGCTCAAAGTCGTGGTGGAAGAGATCTTCATCGAATTCAGTCATCCAGTCTACTACATCAATCCGTATGTCTGCAGGAGCAGTCAATTGGACAGATCGCTGCTAAACGGCCTCGACAACAGCCACAAGGAGGCTACTCTGTTGGCGGCCGCGTTGGAAGTATTGGGTCTTAGTGAAGTAGGGTTGGGCCTGCCAAGCGTTGAAGCAGACCAGCTGGTCGAGAGACCAGCTGAACTTGAGATCTTGCGCAGGTATGGCACTGTTGGATTCGCCTATACTGAGGAGGCCCAGCATATCGCTGCGAGGAAAAGCGTTGATGTTTTAACTGGTCTGAAATACATAGAAGGGGTAACCGAGTTAGTCCCTGAGCTGATCTCCAACCTAGATACCCACATAAAACGATGCCGAAGTCTGAAAGAGGGAGTCTGAGACATGGAAAAACCAATCATTGGTATTTCGATGGGTGATGCAGCAGGTATCGGCCCCGAAATCATCGCCAAGTTGTTCGCGAAGCAGGATCTCTTTGACAAAGTCCGATTGGTAGTAATCGGTGATGCCGACATCATGGATGAAGCTCGGAAGTTGGTACAAGGTCACCTGAGAATCCACCCTATTCTCAACGTTAATCAGGCGACGTTCGAGGAAAACACAATCGATGTAATCGATCTCGATAATCTCTCTAGGGAATACCATGCAATTGGTAAGGTTGATGCAGCGGTTGGCAGGGCTTCGGTGGAATACCTGCTGAAAGCAGTGGAGCTTGTCTCGAGCCATCAGATCCACGCGATTACGTCAGCCCCTTTGAACAAGGAGGCTATGCATCTTGCGGGCTCCAGCTACCCGGGTCAGACGGAACTCCTCGCTGACGTTACGAAGAGCAAGAGATTCGGCATGATGCTGCTTTTCGGGCCTATCAAGATGTTCTATGTGACCAATCATGTATCGCTTCGCACTGCGCTGGAGAAAGTAAAGCGGGACACAATCCTGGAGCGCTTGGTTTTCATTGATGAGGTGATATCAGAGTTTCGGGAGGAGAAGCCTATTGCCGTAGCGGCGCTGAATCCACATGCCGGCGAAAACGGATCCATGGGAATGGAGGAAATCACGGAGATAATCCCTGCGATCGAAGAAGCCCGAAAGAGAGGGATCAACGTTGTTGGCCCAGTGCCAGCGGATACCATATTCGTGTCTGCCAGACAAGGGATCTATGGTGCCGTCTTGGCGATGTACCATGATCAGGGAAATATCGCGGCGAAACTCCTGAACTTTGGTTCGGGGGTGACCTATGTGAGCGGGTTGCCGTTTGTGCGCACTTCTGTTGCTCATGGTACAGCCTTCGATATTGCCGGGCGCGGAGTTGCATCGCCCGATACGCTGTACCAGGCTGTGGTTACGGCGGCAGAGCTGTTCCTCCAGAAAAGCAGTTTACTATGAGCCTCATGGGACTGGACATCGGGACAACCGGCTGCAAGGCGGTAGTCTTCGACCTTGAGGGGAGAGAAATCGCGAAAGCCTATCGCGAATATCCTCTGAGGCACCCTTTTGTCGGCGCAGCCGAGCTAGATCCTAGCGAAGTTTGGGACAAGGTGTGTGGGGCTATTCGAGAAGTGAATGCGCTTGTGCCTTCGGATCCAGTGCGGGCACTCGCTGTCTCATCACAAGGTGAGACCTGTGTGCCAGTTGATTCGCAGGGACGCCCCCTGCACAACTTCGTAGTGACCTTTGACAACCGCACGATCGAACAACAAGACTGGTGGGCTAGCACAGTCGGTGCGAACAAGCTGTTCTCGATCACTGGCATGCCTCTTCACTCAATGTACACGATTAACAAGGTAATGTGGTTCAAGCGGCATAGGCCGGGAATCTATCGCGCTACATGGAAGTTTCTTTGTTGTGAGGATTATGCCATTTTTAGGCTCACTGGCATACCTGCTCTCGATTACTCGATGGCGGCCAGGACAATGGCCTTTGATGTCGATAAAAGGCGATGGTCTGATAAGATCCTAGACCTGGCTGATATTGACAAGAAGAAGCTGTCTCAAGTCTTTCCATCGGGCGCCGCGGTTGGACTTGTTGCCCCGGAGGCGGCCGAAGATCTAGGCTTTTCTGCTAGTGTGACTGTTGTGACCGGCGGACATGATCAGCCTTGCGGTGCTCTTGGCGCGGGTGTGATTTCCTCAGAAAGCGCAATGAATGCAACTGGCACATCTGATGTGATCTGCCCAGCTCTTGCAGAGCCGATTATCTCAGAGGCCATGTTGTCGTCGAATTTCTGCTGCTACCCTCACGTCTTCAACGACTATTACTGCTCAATCGGTTTCAACTTGACAGGTGGCCTGTTGTTGCGCTGGTATCGTGATACGTTCTGCGCCGAAGAGGTAAGCATTGCCAGGAGAACGGGTCGTGACCCGTATGACGTTATCTTTGAGAGCATTGGACCTGAGACTCGTGATCTTTTCTTCTTACCTCATTTCGTGGGGTCGGGCACCCCTACTCTGGATTCGAAATCCCGTGGCGCTATATTAGGACTGACGCTGGATGTAGGTAAGCCAGAATTAGCACGCGCCGTAGTGGACAGTATCAATTACGAGATGAGGCTCAACATCGAGGCAATGGAAAATGCTGGCATTGCCATCCAGAAACTCCACGTGATCGGCGGAGGAGCAAAGAGCCCGAAGTGGCTTCAGATGAAAGCCGACGTTTTTGGGAAACCGGTCTGCGTCCTTGAGCACACTGAGGCTGCAGCTTTCGGTGCCGCATTACTCGCTGGTCAAGCGATAGGTGTGTATCCTTCACTGCAAGAAGCGGTTAGCTACTTGATAAAGATAAGGATGAATTTCGAGCCGGATTTTCGAAACATAGACCGGCATAGAGAGAGATATCTTAGGTACAAACGGATTTATCCGCTATTGAAGAAATTCAACCATGACTTGGCGTCGTGACCGAGCGGGAAACCTGGAAAAGAATTGGCTCCGGGAGCATGCGTAGTGAAAGGATGATTATGGAGGAGAACCGACTGTGTCCGTATATTCTGCCGAGCAACATGATTCACGATATAGAAAAGGAGAGAGTGTGATGTGTGCAAAGAATGTTATTACGCGGAGGGAATTCCTCAGACTTGCTGGAATCACCACAGTAGGCGCCGCACTGGCGGCTTGTGGGACACAGGCAACCGAGGCACCGCCCACAGCAACTGTGGCCGCTCCGGCCGCGACGGAAGCAACCACTGGGGCAGCAACGATTGAAGGCAGCCCAATAGAAATCGGGGTCATGTGGGAAGATGGCGATTGGTACAATATAGTGACGGAGATTGGAGCACAGTTGGAGAAGGATTATCCTGGCGCTAAAGTCACATATACTTTCAACAATACTGCTTCAGATGCTGCACGAGAGCTCCGTTGGCAGGCAGGTGATCCACTTGATGTTGATGTCTTCCGGTTCGTGTCGCAAGCAAGGAACACCTGGACGTACGTCGACAATGATTACCTGACGGATTTGACCCCTTACATGCAAGACGTCCTGCCGACTGGCGAAAAATGGGGCGATACCTTCACGGCTGTCCTAGATTCATTCTGTGTGGATCGGCGAGAGGGACCCACGAAAGGGAACGTCTATTCAATCCCGGAG
This sequence comes from Anaerolineae bacterium, assembly GCA_016928235.1. Lineage (GTDB taxonomy): Bacteria > Chloroflexota > Anaerolineae > Aggregatilineales > UBA3940 > JAFGMS01. The sequence goes on from JAFGLD010000023.1 coordinate 19,789, forward strand.
AGCTACGGGGTAATGTGCATTCAGTATAACAAGAAAGCTTTTGACGAGATGGGTGTTGAGCCAGTGAAGACCTGGCCCGAATTTCTTGCCCTGTGTGACGACATAAACGAGAAGGGTGCCGCAAAAGGGATGAAGCCCATCTGTGTCTCTGGTCCGACTGCCCCCTATTGTGCACACTACTGGGATCAAATGTGCCTGCGCCTAGTGGGGAAGGAGCCTGTTCTTGATTTCTTCTTTGGGGGAACGTCCCACCTACGAGACAATCCGGATTTCCTAAAGGCGGCCCAGGAGATTCAGAAACTGTACGACAATGGCTACTTTATGGACGGTTATGATGGGGCGGACTTCACGGGAGCCCAGGCATTGTTCTTCCAGGGAAAGGCAGCCATGATTCATATGGGTACTTGGTTGATCAGCGAAATGGGCGATGTGGTACCACCTGATTTCGAAGTCGGCATCATGCCGTTCCCGACCTACCCTGGCGGGAAAGGCCTCGACACCCAGAACTTTGGTTACACTTTTGGCTGGTCAGTGCCAAATCCCGCGAAAGCAACCAGCCATGAGGTCAATGTACCGCTGGCAATCGAATATCTCAAGCGATTCAGCAGCAAGGAGGCCTGCCAGAGGCGTGCAGAAAACCTGTCAACCATTTCGGCAACAAAGGGTGTGGCTCCGCCCGCGCGACTTGCAGATGTGCGACCGATTGTCGAAAACACGACGGATGTGATTTTCTACTACTGGGGCATGCACCTCACGCAGGGGCTCAATGACCTGTGGTGGAACGCAGCGCAGGCTCTATTCCTCGGCAAGATCCAGGCGGAAGAGATGATTCAGCAGATCGACGACGAGATGGATAAGTACAGGGAGCTTCAGAAAGCAGGATCATCCTAGACAGCTCGACGTTATCAGGGATAGCCAGGGTATTTGGAGCCGGGGAAGGCTTCAAATACCCGGCTCCATGAATGGCGGTCCCTTGAGAGGGGAGATAGATGTATCAGAGAGATCGTCGAAAACTCATCTTGCCGTTTCTTTTACCTCAATCGCTGCTTTATGCGGTATTCACATTGGTCCCCCTTGCTCTTACGGTCTACTACAGTTTCACAAACTGGTACGGTCTCACCATGGATTTCGACTTCTATGGCACAGCCAATCTCGAGACCGTCATCAAGGATCCATTCTTCCTCAATGCTGTAAGGAACAGCTTTGTCTTTGTATTCATAGGCGGGATACTGATGCTCATCCCCGCAATGCTCGTAACTTTGGCACTACATGAGCCAATCAGAGCAAAATCATTCTTCCGCTTTGTTATCTTGTTACCCACCGTGCTGGCCGGCAGTGTCGTGGGGCTAATGTGGAAATGGATGTACAATCCGTCGTTTGGCTTGATCAATCCTGTTCTGAGGGCCATAGGGTTGGGCGAGTATGCGCTGGCGTGGCTAGGCAACGAAAAAACCGCCCTAGTTGCCATAATTATCGCCATGGTATGGTACAAGATCGGCCTTTGGGTGCTTCTCCTGACAGCAGGCTTGGAAAAGATACCGCCAGAGATATTGGAGGCCGGCAAGATTGATGGCGCGGGTGACAGGCAGCTGTTCTTCCGAATTACTCTTCCTCTCATGTGGGAGACGATTCGGGTCGTCTTGATCTTGTGGATTGTGTGGGGATTGCAGGAGTTCACAATTATCTTCGCGCTGACGGGGCCGACCATCTTTACTTTGGGCGGGCCGCTGGGAGCCACGGAACTGATGACAATATATGTTTTCAAGACTGCCTTTGGGGCCAAGAAATGGGCGTATGCCATGGCCATTGCGACGGTCATGCTAGCCATGATCCTGGCACTCTGCGCAGTCAGCAATCGGTTGACGCGAAAGGAAGTCGTCGAGCTATAGGGAGATTTGTTCGGAGAATTATAACAAGGAGCGACGATATGGCAGCTATGACTTCCAGAGATTCATATTCACCGGCCGGAAGGACGCCTCGACGGGTTCGTTTCAATGCCAAATTCGTGGCAATCTATGCGTCCCTCTCGCTGGTCAGCGTATTCACTATCTTCTGCTTATTGTGGATTTTGTCAGTCTCATTGAAGGGAAATCAAGAGTTCTTGATGAACCCTCCGTGGTCTCTGCCGGAGTCACCGAACCTGGACAACTACGTGAATGCTTGGAATGGCGGTCTGGCAAACATGTACGCTAATAGCCTGTTTGTAGCTGTTCTGGGGACGGGGTTCTCAGTAATCTTGTCAACTCTCGCGGCCTACCCATTAGCTAGGATTCCCTTCAGGTGGAACCTGAATCAACTGGTGTTGACCATTTTCCTACTAGGTATGATGATCCCGTACATACTCACGTCGATCCCGTTGTATTTCTTCCTCAATAAATATACTGTTGGTGGCGTTGACCCCAGGATAATCTTGGTCGTTCTATACGCGGTTTCTGGATTTCCGTTTAACACCTTTGTTATGGTCACTACTTTTAAGACGCTACCTAGCGAATTGGAAGAGGCGGCGGCCATTGACGGGGCTTCACCTTTCACGACTTTTTGGCGTATCATGCTGCCTCTATCAACACCAGGCCTGGCTACAGTTACTATCATCAATTTCCTAAGTCTGTGGAATGAGTTCTACTATGGCCTGATCTTCATCACAGACAAGACGAAATACACAGTTGCACTGGGTCTGGTTATGCTGGACAATAAGGCGCTTTATGCGGCAAAATGGCCACCAGTGTTCGCCGGTGCGATTCTCGCCATATTGCCTGTGTTAATCGTTTTCGCAGTTCTCCAAGACCGGGTCACAAAAGGCCTCACAGCAGGAGCTATCAAGGGGTAGTGCTACGATTCGTGATAAGTGACTCACGGATTTTGGCCTTGGGTCACTTCCAATAA
>JAFGLD010000312.1 GCA_016928235.1 Anaerolineae bacterium
GGCTTGCCGCCCGCCGCGAACTTGGCAACCGCGCCCAGCGGCGTGGCTTTGGACGACTGGCCTCCGGTATTCGAGTAGACCTCGGTATCCAGCACCAGGACGTTGACATTGCGGCCGCTGGCCAGGACGTGATCGAGTCCACCGTAGCCGATGTCGTAAGCCCAGCCGTCACCGCCGATGATCCAGACACTCTTGCCAACCAGCATATCGGCCACGCCGAGGAGGTTGCGAGCTACCGAGTCATCTGACCGGCTCAGGATGTCCTTGAGCGCCGCTACACGTTCGCGCTGCTCGATGATGCCGGCCTCGCTTGACTGGTCAGCGTTGAGCAACCCATCGGCCAGCTCATCGCCGATCACGTCACGCAGCCGTGCAACCAGCTCACGCGCGTACTCCGACTGCTTATCGACCGTCAGCCGCATTCCCAGGCCGAACTCAGCATTGTCCTCAAACAGCGAGTTGCTCCAGGCCGGGCCACGCCCATCGGCATCGACCGCCCACGGGGTAGTGGGTAAGTTGCCGCTGTAGATGCTCGAACAGCCGGTAGCATTGGCCACGATCGCCCGATCGCCAAACAGTTGGCTCATCAGCTTGACATAGGGTGTCTCGCCGCAGCCGGTGCAGGCGCCGGAGAACTCGAACAGCGGGCGCAGCAGCTGGATGTTCTTGATATTGGTAAAGCCGATCCCATCCGAGCGCGGGTAATCGGGCAGCCCCAGGAAGAAGTCCCAGTTGGCGGCCTCCGACTCGCGCAGCGGCAGCTGCGGGGCCATGTTGAGCGCCTTGCGCCCGGCATTGCTCTTATCCTTGGCCGGGCAGGTCTCAACACACAGGCCGCAGCCAGTGCAGTCTTCGACGGCTACCTGGAGCGTATAGCTCTGATTGGGCAGCTCTTTCCATCGAGCGGCGGTCGACTTGAAGGTCTCAGGCGCGCCGGACAGCAAAGCCGGATCGTACACCTTGGCCCGGATCACGGCGTGGGGGCAAACCAGGACGCACTTACCGCACTGGATGCAGAGGTCGGGTTCCCAGACCGGTACTTCCAGGGCGATGTTGCGCTTCTCCCACTGCGTGGTCGCTAACGGGAAGGTGCCATCGACCGGCATGGCGCTGACAGGCAGTTGATCGCCCTTTCCGGCGATGATCGTCGCGGTGACGTTCTGCACGAACTCGGGTGCGTTGGCCGGGACGACCGGGGGCAGCTCGATGGTGCTGGTGACGCCGGCGGGCACTGCCACTTCGTGCAGGTGCGCCAGTGTCTCATCGACGGCCTGGAAGTTCTGTTGAACAACTGCTTCGCCGCGCTTGCCATAGGTCTTCTGGATGGCTTTCTTGATCTGCTCGATAGCCTCTTCGCGCTCCAAGACACCGCTGATGGCGAAGAAGCAGGTCTGCATGATGGTGTTGATACGAACACCCATCCCAGTCTTGGCAGCCACGTCATAAGCATCGATGACGTAAAACTTGAGCTTCTTATCGATGATCTGCTGCTGAATCTGCCGCGGCAGGTGATCCCAGGTGTCCTCCGCGCCGTAGGGGCTGTTGAGCAGGAACACCGCGCCCGGCATCGCCGCGTCCAGGACGTCGTAACGCTCGACGAAGCCAAACTGGTGGACGGCCACGAAGTTGGCTTGCTGGATCAGATATGAGCTCTGGATTGAGCGGGGGCCAAATCGAAGATGCGAGACGGTACGCGCGCCGGACTTCTTCGAGTCGTAGACAAAGTACCCTTGCGCGTAGTTAGGCGTCTCTTCGCCGATGATCTTGATCGAGTTTTTGTTGGCTCCCACCGTGCCGTCGGCGCCCAGCCCCCAGAACATGGCACGTACCACATCCGGTGACTCGATGTCGAAAGTGGGGTCATATTCGATGCTGGTGTGGGTGACATCATCGATGATGCCAACGGTGAAGTGGTTCTTGGGTTTGGCCCTGGCCATCTCATCGAAGACGCCCTTGACCATCGCCGGGGTGAACTCCTTCGATGACAAGCCGTAGCGCCCGCCGATGATGCGTGGCATCTGCGTGAAGGGCGCTTTACCGTCGGCCAGACCTTCACTGACAGCCGTGACGACATCGTTGTAGAGCGGCTCACCGGTGCCGCCGGGCTCCTTGGTCCGGTCGAGCGTCGCGATCACCTTGACGGACGCCGGCAGGGCAGCCAGCATGTCTTCGACCGAGAAGGGACGGTACAGCCGGATCTTGATCATGCCGACTTTTTCGCCCTGGCCAACCAGGTAATCGACGGCCTGCTCAGCTGCTTCACAGCCGGAGCCCATCAGCATGATCACACGCTCGGCGTCGGGCGCGCCGACGTAGTCGAACAGGTGATACTGCCGTCCCATCAGCCGGCCAAACTCATCCATGGTCTCCTGGACGAGTTGTGGCACTGCCAGGTAGAACGGGTTGACCGTCTCCCGGCCCTGGAAGAAGACATCCGGGTTCTGAGCCGTGCCGCGCAGCACCGGGCGATCGGGTGAGAGGGCGCGCTCGCGATGTGCCGTCACCAGCTCATCATCGATCATGGCGTGCAGGTCGGCCTCGGAGGGCAGCTCGATCTTGCTGACCTCACTCGATGTGCGGAAGCCGTCGAAGGCGTGCAGGAACGGGATGCGGGTTTTGAGCGTGCTGGCGTGAGCGATCAATGCCAAATCGGCCACTTCTTGCACCGAGTTCGAGAACAGCATGGCCCAACCGGTGCTGCGAGTCGCCATGACGTCACTGTGATCGCCGAAAATGGACAGCGCCTGGCAGGCCACCGAGCGGGCAGCGATGTGGAACACCGTGCTGGTCAGCTCGCCGGCGATCTTGTACATGTTCGGGATCATCAGCAGCAGCCCCTGGCTGGCCGTGAAGGTGGTGGTCAGCGCGCCGGTCTGGAGCGCGCCGTGGACTGCTCCCGCCGCGCCTCCTTCCGATTGCATCTCGGCGACCAGTGGAATGGTTCCCCAGATATTCGCGATGTCTTTCGATGACCACTCATCGGCAAACTCGCCCATGCCGGACGATGGGGTGATCGGGTAAATCGCGATCACCTCGCTGACTTTGTGAGCAATCGATGCCGCTGCTTCATTGCCATCGATGGTCACTTGTGTACGTTCTTCTGAAACAGTCATAACAAACCTCTCTTTCCTGAATTAACGGGATATGCGTAACGGGTGTCGATCTCGCGATGTGGTAAGAGCGAGGGACTTGAAATCTTTGCCTGACTGATCACCAGTGTAACGCCTGGCAAAAAATACGCCCATTTTTCCCCTCATAGAGTACACCCGTTTGCACTGTTTTTTTAATGACAGAGTTCATCAAACAACATGATATTAGTCATAGTTGACCAACGTTTCCTACACGATGCTCAACACCTCCTACCTGTCAGTGCTATCCGGGAACGGTATCTTCTCAATAACTTGGGATAGTTCCTGGTTTTTTAACCGTCGACCTGTGATTTGCGCCTGAAAACTGATCACTGATCACCAGGAATGGGCTTGAAGTTGCCCCCCCTGGATGATTGAGAAGATACGCCGGCACCGTGGGGGTGAGGCCAAACGGCGCTCCTTACACACGCTATTGCTGCCATACTGCTGCCATACTGCTGCCATACTCCTACCATACTCCTGGTCTCTCCACCCCGTGTCCTGTCCCCTTCCGCCCATCCTGGGTATCTTATCAATCATTCGAGGAACGGAGCTATTCAGCGGTTA
>JAFGLD010000313.1 GCA_016928235.1 Anaerolineae bacterium
AAGAAGGGCGTGCTGTTGTTGACGTGGATCGCCATCTCGACCGGCTCTTCGATGTTGCCGGCTGGTCGAGCCCGCGCGTCTGGATGACATTCGTGCCACCTTGCGGGTATCCCCTTCGTTTCGTACACACTTCGCCGCAACGCGATGCTTACGAGTTTGTTATACTGCGAGCGGTTGAAAGCTGGATTTTTGATTATGTTTGAGCATGCTCATAAAAAGTCCAAAACCCAGCCGTTTGCAGTATAAACACCGCATTGGTAACAATATCATTTGGGTGAATTGTTGCTCTTCGGTAATATTTTAGAGGAATGAATACTTAGGGCAGTTGCATATTGCAAATCATGCTATACTGGCGGATGCAACTGAACAAATCGTCATATCCAATGACCTGATGCTTAATATTTTGACATTGGCAAAGTGGAATAAAGTGATTCACGATCACCAAAAGTTAAGGTATGAGTGAACAGTGGACGACTATCAACTGTGTCATCTCAATACCGCAAGTCAAAGACTTGAACATCACATGTTCCTTACTCCTACAGCACAAGGAGAATTCTATGTCAGACCTTGTTGGCCACATACTTGGATCCTATAAAATCATCGATGAGATTGGGCATGGTGGTATGGCCAATGTCTACCGCGCTGTCCAGCCTTCCATTGGTCGTGAGGTGGCGGTAAAAGTACTGCCTACCAATTTTTTACAAGACCGTATGTTCCTCGAACGATTTTCCCGAGAGGTACAGGTCATTGCAAAGCTTCAGCACCCTCATATCCTGCCGGTCTACGATTTTGGCGAGCAAGATGGTCTGCCCTATATTGTCATGGCCTACATGACTGGTGGGACACTGTCAGAGCATATCAAGGCGAACGGCAAAAATATGCCGCTGGACGAGGTCGCTCGTCTTATTTCCCAGATAGCTCAGGGGTTAGACTTTGCCCACAAGAAGGGTATCATTCACCGCGATTTCAAGCCTTCCAATGTCCTGATTGATGAAGCGGGTAATACTTATCTGGCCGACTTTGGGATTGCCAAGGCAACCGAGGGTACCGTACAGCTTACCGGTAGTGGTATTGTTGGTACACCTACTTACATGGCCCCTGAAATGGCGGATCAAGGAGGCGTCTCCCCGCTGGTCGATGTCTATGCGCTGGGCGTAACGCTTTACCAGATACTTACCGGTGAGCTTCCATACTCTGCTGATACCCCCATGGGAACATTGCTGGCTCATATCACCAAGCCTATTCCCGATGCGCGCATCTTGCGGCCCGATCTGCCCGATACGGTGCAGCATATTATCGAGCGAGCATTGGCCAAGAACCCGAAGGAGCGTTACCAAACAGCAGGGGCATTAGCGTCTGATCTTCAGTCTGCCATTTCCGGTCTACCCCATAAACAGGGAACCCTCAAGGTATCTGCGCCGGAGGCTGTAAAATCAACGGATGTGCCTGCCTCGAACGCCCCAGCGATTTCTTATCCTGTGCGGGAAGACGCCACTGAGATGTTGTCTGCTGCCCCGCGCCGGGGCATTCCAACGCTTGTATGGGTTGGCGGAGCAATTGCCGGATTGGGCTTGCTATGTGGTTTAGTGTTGATTGTTGTATTGGCATTGAATGGTGGATTTCCCGGCGATCTCATCGGTACGATTGGCCTGTCCTCAGCCACTCGTACGCCGGCGCCCACCGATACGCCGGCTGCAACGATCACACCAACACAGCCTCCTGTTGTGGAGAATAATTCCGATTGGACCCCAATCGTTCAGGAATTCGACGGTGTTGAGATGGTACTGGTTCCGCCGGGTTGCTTTATGATGGGTAGTACAGATGAAGACATTGAGGCTACTACTGAGAGATGCAATCAAGACTTAGATGAATGTGACCGCGACTGGTTTAGGAATGAAAGCCCGCAGCATGAAATTTGCTTTGAACAACCCTTCTGGCTTGACCGCACTGAGGTGACCAACGGGCAGTATTATGGCTCAACAGAGGAACGACCGGAAAACGCTCAGCCTCACGGCGATATCAACTGGCTTGACGCAACCGATTTCTGCGAAGCGCGGGAGGCACGCTTGCCGACAGAAGCCGAGTGGGAATATGCAACTCGGGGGCCGGACAGTCTTCTCTATCCTTGGGGCAACGAGTTTGTTTCGGAGAATGTAAGCTATTATGAGAGTTGGAGTAATTCTTCCCTGAAAGCAGTTGGCAGCTTTCCGGATGGCGTGTCCTGGGTTGGGGCGTTGGATTTGCTTGGCAATTTATCAGAGTGGACCAGCACATATTATCACTCTTATCCTTATGATGCCAACGATGGCAGAGAAGAGGATGGTACCTCTCTTATAGTCCGTGGCGGTTCTCATAGAGACTATTCTTACTCCATCCATGCCGCCAATCGAGAAAGTTGGTTGCCGGACTTTACCAACACAGATGTTGGTTTTCGTTGCGCCCGTGATTACTGAGGATAAAACATCTCTAACAGCAATGATTCATCGCAAAAAAGTGGGGCGAGAAATTAACCTTTAAGGTGTCCCGCTTTTCCGCGTCGAACTGCCCCCATGCACAGAGGATGCCAATGGGTGAAACTTGCAAGATATGATGAGTAACGAACCACAAGTCACAAACAATCAGCATGGCGTTGCGAGCCATCAGCAAACAGCTACCGGGCATCGGCTATATGTGACGCGCCATGGGATGATCGCCGTATTGGCGCTTAGCCTGCTGTGGGTGCTCTTCTTCTGGAGATTGCTCACACCTGAGCCGGCCGACCGGGTCATTTTCTCCGGCGGAGATTTCACCATCCAGTTCTTCCCATTCAGTCGCTACCAGGCTGAACGCATGCAGGTCGGGCAGATCCCCTTGTGGAACCCATATAACGATGCGGGCTCCCCCTTTGCCGCCGATCTGCAATGGGGCACCTGGTATCCACCGCGTTGGATTGCGCTGGCATTAGCCGGGCCGGAGGGTTGGTGCATCGAGGCATTGCAGTTGGAGGTTGCCGCACACTACTGGCTTGCCAGTCTCCTGATGTACGCCTTCCTGTGCGCCATCACCCGTCACCCGATCGCCGCGCTGGCAGGGAGCATCATTTTTACCTATGGCTGCAATCTGACCGGCTACCCTATGCAGCAGGTTGCGGTGCTCGAAAGCACGATGTGGCTGCCGCTGGTCTTGCTGGGAGTCTATCTTAGCCTATCATCCGGAAAGATTGGGATCGGCGGAATGTTGTTGGGGGGATTGGGACTGGGGCTCTCTCTGTTGGGCGGGCATCCGCAGACTACCCTCCACATCATCTACATCGCAGCGGCCTATGCGTTCTTTGAGGGACGGCAGCAACAACTCTCTTGGTGGAACATTGCATGGCGAGTTGGGCTTACATTGGGGCTCGGCGCCGGCATTGGCGCTGTTCAATGGCTCCCCAGCCTGGAATACATGCAGCGGGCCAGCCGTTTGGCGGAATTTCACTATCTCGAAAAGTCCAGTGGTTTCTCTCTGCTCGAACTGGTCGAGATCATCTGGCCAAATGTGGTCGGGCTGTGGTGGGCATCGTTGTATGCAGGCGTGGCGAGTCTGCTGCTGGCAATTGGAGCATTCTTCCGCCCCCAGGTACGGCAGGTTTTCTGGATCTTCGTGTTGCTGATCGCCCTGGTGCTCTCCATGGGCCGGAATACCATCGCCACCGATGTCATCTATCTGCTTGCGCCTGGTATCAACCTCTTTAGAGGGCAAGAACGTTTTGTGCTGTTCTTTACCCTGGCGGTGACCATGTTGGCTGCTTTCCAGATCGACCGGCTCATGGGGGAGAGGAATAACAACGCCGAGCAACCTGACCTGGAAGAGGATCGACACTTCAGCCGGCTGGCGCTGGGTCACTTGGGGATAACGTGGATAGTCGCTGCCGTGGTCGCCATCGCCGCCATCACCGAGATTGCGATTGTCCCAGACCAAATCGTCAGCAGCCTGATCTTTGTAGCCTTAATGAGCCTGTTCTTCACGCTATGGCTTCGGAATCAGTCGATATTAGGGCGGATGGCGCCTGCCGGCCTGGTTGTGCTGATCGTCCTCGATCTCTTTACCGTTGGGACGCGCTCCACAAACTTCGTTCCCGACCGGCCGGAGAACCGCCCACAGCCGCTTTCGGCCAGCTATTTACAGACACCGCCTACCACCACCTGGCGCGTCGATGGCGCTGCCGGGCTGCGCGGTTACAGTATGTACTATGGGGTGCCCGACATCTACGGTAACAGCCCGCTTTCACTGCTCAGCACGACGGAGCTGCGCAGACTCCCGGTCGACCGCTTTTGGGAGGTGTTGGCGGTGCGTTATGTGACACTGGTGGATGTCGCGCCGCCGGAAGCCGCATCGACCGAGCCCCTGGCGACTCTCCAGAATAACGATGGGCAGGCCTATGTCCTTTACGAGCTGACCGATCCACGCCCGTTCGCCCACCTGGTGTACGATTATCGCGCAGCGGGCAGCCCGGAGTTCGCCCGGCAGATCATGGCCGATTCGCTCGTCGATCTGCGAGAGCTGGCAGTGACAATCGATCCACTGCCCTTCGAGCTGCCGGGCGCGCGACCGGCAGATGGCGCGGTGAGCGATTTTAGCATGGCTGCCCCAGAGCATTTGTCGATGACCGTCTCGACCAGCGAGAATACGCTGCTGACGCTGTCCATTCCGAACTATCCCGGTTGGCAGGCAACCGTCGATGGGCAACCGGTCGGCATTCTCGACACCTATGCCGGACTGATCGGTATCCCCATCCAGGCAGGAGATCATCAGGTCGTGCGAGTAGACTTTGTGCCGCGATTGGTGTTCGTAGGCGGGGTTGTCACGGCAGCGACACTGCTGGCTATGCTCATCGCCGCACTGTTGGCCGTCCGCGCCAAAATGCCACAGACCTCCTGACGGGGCACAATTGGCTTCAATCCGTTATATCAACTACACAACCACTCATTAGATGACTCGACACTATTCTCAAAGGAATGACATGGGCAAGATCCACGATGTAATCATCAAGACACTCATCACCCACTCTGACGACAGAGGATACTTTCGCGAAATTCTGCGAGAGGATGACAATCTGCTCAGAAATTTTGGGCAAACCTCGTTTACCAAGACTTATCCGGGTGTGATCAAGGCCTTTCACTGGCACAACGATCAGGACGATCTGTGGTACGTGGCCGATGGCATGGCCCGCGTGGTGCTCTATGACCGCCGCCCCGATTCGCCCAGTTGTGGGCAAACCCAGGTCATCTATGCCGGAGAGGATAACCCGGTACTGATCCTGATCCCAACCGGTATTGCACATGGCTACCAGGTGTTGGGCACAAAGCCGGTTCTTCTCTTCTACCATGTCACATCTGCTTATGATCCGGCCAATCCGGATGAGGAGCGCATCTCTTTTGACGACCCGGGGATAGGCTTCGACTGGTCGATACAGAATCGGTAATACTCGATGATCAAGTTTTTGGTCTGTGCTGTACAGGTGATCACCGGTCAGTGCTAAAAACTTGATCATCGAGTAACAATAATCTGTCTGGCCCCGGCAACAAAAAAGACCCTCATCAAGGGTCTTTATTGGTCATGACATCGCGTTCAGACTTTGGTGATGCCGGCGGCCTTGGGGCCTTTATCACCCATCTCGATACTGAACTCGATCCGGTCGCCCTCGTTCAGGCTGCGGTACCCCTCGGACTCGATAGCACTATAATGCACAAAGACATCTTTGCTACCGTCGTCAGGTGTGGCAAATCCGTAGCCCTTTTCATTGTTAAACCATTTGACCGTGCCAATTTGACGTTCTGACATGGGGTACTTCTCTCCTTACCCAATTTTGAATAAAGACAAAATGCAGATGGGCAAAGACCTACTGAAAAACCCGGCAAGGATGCCGGGTTCATAATTTCGTGAAAGTCTTTCTACCTGCATTCCACTGGCGACACTATAGCACAGTCATTTAAATATGGCAAGCAGCCTGTGTCCTCTCTTTTAAGGGAGCACATAACACCCGACCATAACCGTCAAAGAGACGCTTTCTGACTGGGCGTCAGCCGGCGATGCCGCCACCAGACATCCCACACCCGCAGCGCCGATTCTATTTTGATCGACATATTGAGCTTGCTCTGGCCGATTCGTCTGTCCTCAAAATAGATCGGGATCTCTATGACCTGATACCCCAATTTTTCGGTCACATAGGCCATCTCTACTTGAAAATCGTACCCATTGGAATGAATACGTGAGAGATCGAGACCCAGCAGCGTCTCACGCCGCCAGGCTTTGAACCCGGCTGTCGTATCCAGCGTTTTCAGTTGCAAGATCAAGCGGGTATAGACGGCATTGGCCCACCAGCTCAACAGGTAGCGTCCAAAGCCCCAGCGTTCATCCAGCTTACCCCCTTTGACATAACGCGATCCAACAACTACATCACATTCATTCAGTAAGTCGAGCATTTGTGGAATGTAAGAGGGTGAGTGCGAAAAGTCGGCATCCATCTGAACGATAGCCTCGGCCCCTGCATCGAGTGCCCATCGAAAACCGTCTTTGTAGGCAGTGCCAAGGCCTTGCTTGCCTGACCTTCGGAGGACATGGACAGGAGCAGCATATTCCATAGCCATACTCTCGGCAATATCGGCAGTACCATCCGGCGAGTTGTCGTCCACAATCAATATCGAGAAATCAGGCAGGTTTAGCTCACCCAGATCGCAGATCAGGTTAGAGATATTATCGGCTTCATTGTAGGTAGGGATGACGATGGTCGTTTTCATGAGCCGAAGTCTAACCCACCAGCAAAGAAGCGGCAATAGTGCCATTTTCTGTTAAGCAAGGTTGTCAGTAACAAGAAACATTGTAGCAAAGACCCTAAAGGCTTCCTCAGAGTGCCTTAAGGTTCAGGGGAAGCCCCCTCCCAGCAAGCACAATGACACGCTTATCAGGATCAAAAACCTTGAGGGTCTGGCTTTTTATAATCCCTATGACAGTTTCTATGTAGTTGTCCGCTTGTACAATGGCTGAGACATCTATTCCCCATGTTCAACAGCATCGGCGAACTCGGCAAGGAGATCCAGGATTGTCGAAAGATAGTCAGGGGACGTCTCGATACCCTGCTGCTCGAAGATCATGGCATCTCCCTCCATTTCAACTCCCACATTGTGCTCGGTTCGAACCATCAGAAGATGCTGGAGGATCTGCTTGCGAGCGGCGATTAGCCTGGGGACAAATTCTGCCGGGCTGCTCTTAACTTCGAAACGCTTGTCAAGTTCTGCTATCCCAAAGGTGACATTGGGGACGCCAAATGCCCGGTCGGTATGTTTGAACGCGCCTTTTTTGTACAGCCTGGCATAGATTCTCCGCTGGTTCTTGACACTCACCTCGACACGGGTATACGTGATGATGGTCTGTGTGTCTCGGCCCAGGGCAGTGCGCAGCCGTAACCGCAAGGTCATTGGGTATCCGCGATAATATCCCCTGACACTGGCAGTATCGATCGTCTGACCTGGTGGTGTAAACCTCATGGAGGTACGCCGGGCAAGCTCCGACCAGCCTTGTTTGAGTTGTCTGGCCTCATTACCTCCTGCAGGCTGCAAGAGAATCAAGATAACTACTATCACGAGAAGAACAACAACGACAGCGAGAATAGCCCATATGACGAAATTTTCCACGGTGATCCTCCCCTCAAATATCTTGAGAAATACACCTGGCTCCCGGTACCATCACTCGGAGGTATTCCCAGGTAAGAGCTGTTGTTTCGTCGAATTGCCTTTAATGCCAAATAATGGGTGAAGTAATGGAACCCGGTCCAGGATCGCGACAGCTAGAAACGTTATGCCATATGTTAATACCACAATCAGGAGGAATTTTGCAAGGACGCTTAACTCAGTCGGTATAACATAGAAGGCAATCAGAATCAAGATGGTTTGGTGGAAGAGATAAAACGGATAAGATAGTCTGGATGCTTTTTGCATCAATGGCCAGGGGCGGTCGAAGTACTCATGCGCCAATCCAACAATCCCGACGAGCCAGCACCATGTGTTGATTGCTGATGTAATGGTGTAAAGATAATAAAAAGGATCCGAATACGTAAGCGATAGGCGGTCGCCGCTTAGCTTGATCTGCAGCAAAAACATTGCCGTAATCGACGCTGCAATGACAAGAGCAGGCTTCCAGGTCTGGTAGAGTGTTTGCTGAACACGCGCATTGGCAGCTATAACGTAACCGTAGACAAACACAAGCAGGAACAAACACACATTGGCCCAATCATCGTAGAGATTGTAGTAATAACCCGGCCAGCCACCCCGAAACAGCGTTTCAGTTATCATCAGTGGCAGTGCGCCAATCAGCAAAATGTTGCGCCTTGACACGACATCACCCAGTCGTTCGATGAATCTCCCAAAGGCGCCTTGCTCCGGATTCTTCAGAAGAGGCAGCACGACAAGCGTGATGACGAACAAATAGAGGATAAACCACAAGTGATGCCACGAAAAATAGCCCTGCTGTAGGCCGAGCGTAAAGTAAAAACGGTAGAAATCGATCACCCCCCCTTGGAAAATGCCACGTGAGACAGTGTCGCAATATACCTGGGGCGGGATCAGGAGTACCAGGCCGACTAAAAAGGGGATCAGCAGCCGCCTGAAGCGTTCCTGCGCAAAACGGCGGGCACTGCGTTTCCGTAGAGAGAAATAAGCGCTTATACCGGAAACGAGAAATAGGAGCGGCATTTGCCAGGGATGCAGTAGCGCAACTGTGAGAATAGTAAGGTCAATACTCGTGGCCCGATTCGTGAGCACGAACCGGATAAACGGTGTGAAGATTAGCCCGGTATGAAAGAGCACGAGGAGAGCAATAACGGCTACCCGCATTGTATCTACATAATGTAACCGTTGAGTTTCGGGTGCTGATGGTGGTTCCCATACCACAATATCCCCACTCTCCTGCACATCTACCGGTACACCTTCGATTTGCCCCGGCAGCGCCTGGTCAGGTGGCAGGTTCTCGATGGCTTGTTTGTCTTGAACCATCACGACAATACAAACCTCATCGGTTAGCTTGTCGCCTTGCCGGCGTAATCCTACTCCGACACTCATCACGCCGGGATGGGCCAGGAGCCGTTCTTCATAGCGAGCCTTGACTGCGCGTATGCGCTTAAGTGGATTTTTGGCCCTCGGCATCGTCTTTAGAATCTCCCCTTACCACGATTGTCGATCTTGTCTGCCAGGCTGGCGAGTGTATTGAACATCGTTTCCAGCCGATCGGGGTTTGTCTCACGGCCTATCTCTCGGTAGGTCAGTTTTTGCCCATCTAAAGCCAGCTCGAACCACCCGGAGGACTTCAGACCGGCAATGTCTTCGCGCAGCATCACATCGCCTGATAGAATCTCGACGGCGAATTCCGGCGGCTGGCTTTGGATGGTAAAGTGTCTGTCGAATTCCTCGAATCCGATCTGGACATCTTGCATGCCAAAAGCTTTACCAATGGCTTCCCTTAATGCGCCCGATGGTGAGATTTTGAGCATTTTGCCGTCGTTGGCCACAATCAGCGTGATCAGGGTATAGGTGGTGCTGCTCTTGCCATGGCTGCGAGTATAGGTAGTGAGTTCAATTGGATGGCGGCGATATTCGCCGCTAATGCATGGCTTGACCAGCCACGATCCGCGTTCGAGCGTCAGCCCGGTTCGCTTTGCCAGATGATCCCACCGTTCGATCGTCACCTGACGCTGTCGATAGCTGATCAGGATCGGAACCGCCATCATGACGGCAATCATCAAGAGAACAATAACAGGCATGCCACAAATTGTCACTGAAAAAAGATCGTCCATTGTCCTATCCATTCATTAACAGAGACTCACTCACATCGCGAAACATCAGGAGACCCTCTTCACCATGTTGTTGGGTCAGAGCCTGTCAATACGTAGAGCGCATACCGCACACCCTCAATGTGATCGGGGCCAGGCGGCGCGTTCCACCACCCTTGCAGCCAATCAATCATCTCTGGCGCAGCCATCCCATCTATAACGGCCTTAATGGTATAGCGCAATCCACTGGCCGTCCCGCTGGCAAACTCCTCGCACCATTTCCATCCACCCCACCAGGCATGTGAATCGAAGGAGGCCAGAGCCGGCTCATTGAACATGTCTTGCACCCGGTTGGCGGCCAGCAGCCGGTGTTGGACACCATCGATAGATGGTGCGATCTCATCGGGCGAGATGGGAATCCGCGATGGCGGGTTGATAATGCTGCCCGCCGATCGCAGCGCAGTGATGTAGGCGGCTGACCAGACAGAAGTGCTCTCGCTTCCTTTAATCTGGTAGAGCGGCCGCTCTCCCTTTGGCGAGACACGCGCAATCTCAAGCTTTTCATTCAGGTCGCGTCGCGAGAGTGCCAGCCGTGCCCATCCCCGGTCGGTAGGGTGTTGACAATCGCCCTCTGATTCATAGTCGACCTCTCCCCAGACGAAGTAGGGATATTCGGCAAAGAAAGGTAGGGGATGAGGCCCAGGCCGAACCTGTAAAAAATGTTGTTCTTGTGCCATTGTGTTTTACCTCGGCTCACTGCTTTTACATGTGTTGGCTGAAGAAACCGATCACCCGTCGCTGGTACTCCTCCGGCTGAAGCTGGTATCCTTATCGATGCCCAGCCCGGTCGATGCGCCACAGCATCCTTGGCTCGCCGCAGGCATCCAAAAGATGTTCCTGCTCGATGGGAGAAACGATCGCATCGTTCTCACCGTGAATAAGCTGCAACACATCGAGGCCGGCCGGAAAGAACATCTGCGCCATGTGTTGCCATCCATGCTGCCGAACATCCCGACGCGGAAGATCACTGTTGGCCGGCCCCCCGCTTACCGATCCACCATCAGCTCAATCGAATGCCATCCCGTACCGGGAAAACGATCTGCTCGAACGGCAGATCGAAGACATCCGGCAAACAGGGCAGATCGGGCTTGCGTCGACCGACGATCAGGCCCAACAGCAGCCAGGCCACAACGAATACGGAGGCCGCCGGCGCGGCGATAATCGACGAAACCAGGTGAGGCATCCGTATCTCTTGCAAACAGCGCTGAGTAACAAGCGATGCATGCCGGATCAAAACTTTCTCCTCAATCCATCATACACCAAGGTAGATAGATTATGCTATACTCCCAATTTGTAGAACACTATCTCATCGGATGACGGTATTTCTATAACTTTAGGAACGCGCTTATGTCGAATTTAATCGGTCGTACACTTGGAACCTATGAAATTCTTGATGAGATTGGGCATGGTGGCATGGCAAATGTCTACCTTGCCACACAGCCCTCGATAGGGCGAGAGGTGGCCATTAAGGTGCTGCCTCCCCACTTTATGCAAGATCGAACGTTTGTCAAGCGATTCACGCGTGAAGTCCAGGTTATTGCTAAACTTCAACACCCCCATATCTTGCCGGTACACGACTTTGGGGAGCAGGATGGCTTGCCTTACATCGTGATGACCTATATGACAGGAGGAACACTCTCCGATCTCATCTATGGCGATCAGCCTTTGCCATTGACGGAAGTGGTCCGTCTGGTCGATCAGATCGCCAGTGGGCTCGACCATGCCCATCAAAAAGGCATCATTCACCGCGACTTCAAGCCCAGCAATGTCCTCCTGGATGAACACAACAATGTCTACCTGGCCGATTTCGGCATTGCCAAAGCCACCGAGTCGACGACACAGATCACCGGCAGTGGTATTGTCGGAACGCCTGCCTACATGGCGCCCGAAGTAGCCCAGTCTGCCACTGTGACCCCCTTGGTCGATATCTATGCTCTGGGCGTGACGGTCTATGAGATGCTGGTAGGCCGGCATCCTTACCAGGGAGAGACACCGGTTGGTATTCTGATGTCGCATGTTGCTGAGCCAATCCCCGATGTGCGTCATCATCGCCCTGATCTCCCTGAAGCAGTGCAGCATGTCATCGACCGTGCTATGGCAAAAGACCCGGCTGTGCGGTATCAGACTGCCAAGGCGCTGGCTGCTGATTTACGGGCAGTGCTGCTGGATGATTCGCCGTTAACAGAGGCTACACCGATGCCGGTAGGTTCCGGTCTCAAATCTACCGTCCGCATCGCCACAACCGATTCTGCGGCAGACGCGCCGACCAGTCGGAGAACCATGATGGTGATGGCAATAATGGCCGTAGTAGCCGTATTGGTCGGTTTGATTGCGCTTGGAGTACCGTCGATAATTGCCCAGACCTTCGCCGGGCAGTTGCCCACCGATGACACATCTTCCGCGCCGTCATCTGATCGTATCCTGACAGGTCATAGTGGTGCCGTTACCAGCGTCGCGCTCTCGCCGGACGGCAAGATACTGGCCTCCGGATCGTTAGATAAAACAGTCATTTTGTGGGATTTGCAAACAGATGAGCCAATTTACACATTGGAAACGCCCGATGAAGTGCACAGCATGGCCTTTTATCCGGACGGCACCGTTCTACTTGTAGGCGGCCGGAACGGGTATACCACCCACTGGTCACCCCAAACAGGACAGCAGGTATCAGAGGGGCATTATGCGCTTCCCCCAGAGTCGATCAGTGTCGCAATCTCGCCCGATCAAACTGCTTACACATTTGCCGCTCGCGAATTCTCTATTCCGGTGCTTGATCCTCTCACCTATGAATGGCTCAAAGCAGTAGAGTATCCTTCCTCGGTCTGGGTTGTAACCTATTCGCCTGATGGTACAGTCATCGCGGCAGGGCTCGATAATGGCGCTATTATCCTGAGAGATTCCAAAACTGACGAAGAAATAGATGTTTTAGAAGGACATACAGAAGGGATCAATTCACTCGCTTTCTCACCAGACGGCAATATGTTAGCATCGGCTTCCAAAGATAAGACTGTTATTCTCTGGGACACTGAAACAGGTGAAATTCTCCATACCCTTGCCCGGCATACTGATGTGGTCAATAGTGTGGCCTGGTCGCCCAACAGCGATATCCTGGCATCAGCCTCACTGGATGGAACAATCATCTTGTGGGATCCAGCCACCGGCGGGTTGGTTGATACCGTCATCGAAAAAGATAATCCAATCCATAGCGTGGTCTTCGACGTCAATGGGGCACTATTGGTATCTGGAATGCAGGATGGAACAGTGTTTTTTTGGAAGATTGATTAAACGCGACCATCGCGTAACAGTCAAAAGGGCGCGTTCCCATTTTGTGGCATACCGCGTAAAGCAATGCCCGATCCTGTGAGTCGCGCAAGGAATTTGGCCGATCAAATAGACTTTATCGGAAATAACAGAGTTAAGCATCAAACAAGCCGGATTTTACGCACCATACGTCTATTGCCGATTCTGTATGCCAACGACAGTGGCGGCAAACGTTTGCAAGAAAACTTGACAGGCTGAAGAACTTATTGTAATGTGTTGTCACAAAATAGTTGCGCGCCAGTTATCCTCTGCTGGATCTGCCAGATATGGCATAACAGGAACTAGCGTTGCCTGGCAAGAGATCAGCCATATCTTTATACAAATGTCCGCAAAACATTCAGGTTGTTGGCACTCTCACAAAGCAGCAGTATACTCGATAGCGCCTTTGGTATGTAATTCCTTTACCAAATTGGCTTGTGAAGGAGGTGCGTTCGCAACTTAGTTAACCATAAGCCTATCACTTGAAGTTTTCTTTAGTTGGTTTAGTTGGTTTAGCCGCCATTCGCTCATTGTTTTGCCAATTCTGCTGCAATGATGTTTGGGTTAGCAGAGGCAAACATTGAATGGTTATCTAATTCCACTCAACAATATTTACGGAGGAAAGAAATGAGTCAGAGAGTTTTACGTTCAGTCTTGCTTGTTCTGGTGCTGTTGGTAGTTGGCAGCGCTTTGGTGGCCTGTGGTGGT
Source organism: Anaerolineae bacterium (assembly GCA_016928235.1). Lineage (GTDB taxonomy): Bacteria > Chloroflexota > Anaerolineae > Aggregatilineales > UBA3940 > JAFGMS01. Next base: position 13,847 of record JAFGLD010000313.1, read on the forward strand.
GGCGCTGTTACACCCGCGGCCACTGACAAGCCCGTAGTCACTGACGAGCCTGTAGTCACTGATGAGCCCGTAGTCACTGACGAGCCCGTAGTCACTGACGAGCCCGCCGGGGAAACAATCAAGGTTGGTCTCTCGTTTTCCGACTTCGCCACAGAGCGATGGAAGAACGAAGAAGTCCTGATGCGCCAGCTGCTTGAGGATAAGGGCTATGAGGTCCTCTCTCAGGAAGCCAACCATGACGTCAAGGCTCAGAACGATCAGATTGACACTATGGTCGCAGAAGGCGTGAAGGCCCTGATCATCGTCGCTGAAGATGGCGATGCCATCGTTACGGCTGTCGACAAGGCCGCTGATGCCGGTGTTCTCGTCATCGCTTATGACCGTCTCATCAAGACAAGCAAGATTGCAGCGTACGTGTCCTTCAACAACGTCGAGGTTGGTCGCCAGCAGGCATTGGGTGTCATGACGGCGCTCGATATCGACAACTGGGACGTAGACGCCAAGGGCCCGGCCCGCATTGTGAAGCTCGGCGGAAGCCCGACCGACAATAATGCTATCCTGTTCCGCCAGGGCCAGGACCTGATTGTCGATCCCTATGTTGAGGAAGGCAAAGTCGAGATCGTGGCCGATCAGTGGGTTGATAACTGGGATGCTGCCAACGCTCTCAAGCTGATGGAAAACATCCTGACCTCGATTGACAATGATGTTGACGGTGTGGTAGCTTCTAATGACGGTACCGCTCTGGGTGCTTTGCAGGCAATGGCTGCCCAGGGACTGGCCGGCACAGTTCCTATCTCCGGCCAGGACGCCACGGCGGACGGCTGCAACAGCATTGTCAAGGGTGAACTGACCGTCTCCATTCTCAAGGACATCCGTGACCTGTCGCCGCTGGCCATCGATCTGGTTGACCAGTTGCTCAAGGGTGAGGATGCCGGTCTTGAAATGTACACCCTGTCAGAACTTACCCTTAATGATGAGCTGACAGGCGAAGTTCCTTGTATGTTCTTGCCGGTCTTCCAGGTCAATGCAGACAATGTATACGATCTGGTTGTGAAGACCGAGTTCCAGTCTTACGACGATGTCTACCGCGACATTCCGGAAGCTGATCGTCCAGCAAAACCCTAATCTTTTATGAGGACACCCGGCCCCTTGTTTTTTGGGGCCGGGTTTGTAAACTTGTAGCTGTATAAGGACCTAAACCTATATGACTCCAGATGCATCTCCCGCTACCAATGACGTTATTCTCGATTTTCAGAATGTAACCAAACAATTTCCCGGAGTGACTGCGCTTAGCGATGTCTCGATGCAAGTCCGGCGTGGCGAGATTCATGGCCTGTGCGGCGAAAACGGCGCAGGCAAATCAACTCTGATGAAGATCCTCTCAGGCGTATATCCCTATGGGACATATGAGGGAAATATTTATTACGAAGGTCAGGAGTTGAAGTTCGAGATTGGCGCGATCCACCGGGCGATTGAGGCAGGCATTGCTATCGTTTACCAGGAACTCACCCTGGTACCAAGTATGACCGTCGGAGAGAATGTATACCTTGGCAAGGAACCAGTTAACGTCGGTGTTGTCAACTGGAACAAGCTTTATGCGGATACACAAGACATCTTAAACAAATACAATCTTGATGTCGATCCCCAAATACCTGTCAGACACTTAGGGGTTGGCAAGATGCAAATGGTTGAGATTGCCAAAGCACTCTCTGAAAACGCCAAGATCCTGATTTTGGACGAACCCACCAGCGCGCTCACCGAAGCGGAGATCGACACACTTGTCGAAATCTTGCAGACGTTGAAGAGCCACGGTGTGACCTGTATCTACATCACCCACAAGCTCGAAGAGCTGTTCCGGATTACGGATACCGTGACGGTATTACGTGACGGCAAGGCAGTAACCACTCAGTTAACAAAAGATCTGACCATTGAAAAACTGGTCAGGCATATGGTTGGGCGCGAGATGAAAGAGCGATTCCCAGAGGGGCATCGACAGCCCGGCGAGGTCGTTCTCGAAGTAGACAACCTTCATGCCGAGAGTCCGCGTGTGGCCGGCCAGGAGATTTTGAGCGGCGTGAGCTTCAATGTGCGCCGGGGCGAGATTTTTGGTATCGCTGGGCTGATGGGCTCCGGTCGTACCGAGCTTGTCTCGACCATCTTTGGGGAATATGGCAAAGTGACCGCCGGAACAATGAAGATCGAAGGCCGTGAGGTCGAGATCAAAAGCGCACGCGCCGCGATGAAAGAGGGTATCAGTCTCGTTCCTGAAGACAGGAAGGGGCAAGGTCTCATCCTTAAACAATCGATCCTCAAAAATATCTCCTTGCCTAACCTGGAACAATTTTCAGGTTTGCTCAACATCGATAGTGATGCTGAGTTGAAGGCATGCCAGCAGCAAGCCAAAAATTTGGATATCAAAACCCCGAACTTATTGGCTGCCTGCGATACCCTATCAGGCGGCAATCAACAAAAAGTGGTTATTGCCAAATGGCTGTTGTCAGAACCAAAAATCCTGATTATGGACGATCCGACACGTGGTATTGACGTTGGCGCCAAATATGAGATCTACAAATTGATGAACGAGTTGGCCGAAGAGGGTGTCTCGATTATCATGATTTCCAGTGAGCTGGAAGAGGTGCTGGGAATGAGTGACCGCGTGATGGTCATGTGTGGAGGCCGCTCTAGCGGCATACTTGATATTAGTGAAGCAACACAGGAAAAAATCATGGCATTCGCTACCGGCACTGCCTGATTATGAAACTGTTGTTAGCGATCTATTTTTATATGTACATGAAAACAAAAAGGTTGCAAGGAGTTTCACCATGAACTTGTCTGCTGAGTTGTCCAAGCGTTTTCGGCAGAATATCCAAACCTATGCCATTGTCCTGGCTTTGGTTGCTCTCTGGATATTATTTGCCGTTTTGACAGAAGGACGTTACCTGAGGCCGCAAAACATCTCAAACTTATTCCGCCAGATGTCCGTTACAGCACTGATGGCTACCGGCATGGTACTGGTCATCGTCCTGGGAAATATTGACCTATCAGTCGGAAAAGCGGCCGGGGTCGTGTCTTGTGTGGCAGCATTTTTACAGGATGACTTCTGGCACAAAATCCTCCCGAGCTTCCTGCAGGAGACTTTCGCCAATCAGCCGGCATTGCTCGATGCGATTCTACCCATTCATCCGCTTACTGCTGCCATTCTCTCCGTCATACTGGGTTTGTTGGTCGGAACGCTGATATTTGGCATCTTGCAAGGCTATATCATAGCCTATTTAGGTGTGCCGGCATTTATTGTTACCCTGGGCGGCTTGTTTGTTGCTAGAGGCCTCATTTTGTGGATCACCCAGGGACAGACAATCGCGTCCGATCAAGCATACTTCAGAGAGATTGGGCAGGGACGGTTAGATGTCACGTTCGGATGGATCCTGTTAGCTGTCGTTATCGTCTTGTTGTTTGTCAATATGTTCAATAGTCGGCGGAGAAAACAAAAGCATGGTTTTGCGCTGCCAAATATCTATCTTGATTTAGCTATGACCGTCTTCTTCTCTCTGCTGGCATTTGCTTACGTGCTCGTTGAAAATATAGACAAGGATACAGTCAAAGAAGGCATCCAAAACGCAGGCATCCAGGTCCCTGTGCTGCTGTTGGGCATCGTTGCAATTATCATGATCTATGTGTCGAATAACACACGCTTTGGACGCTATGCTTATGCTATCGGTGGTAACCGTGAAGCAGCCCGGCTCTCCGGCATCAACATCCAAAAGCAGGTCTTTGGGGTCTGCGTGTTAATGGGATTCCTGGCCAGCTGTGCGGGTATTGTACTGGCTTCCTATGTGGGATATGGTACGATTGCCGCCGGTGAGGGGTACGAGCTCGACGTGATTGCTGCTGCCATCCTGGGTGGTACCTCGACGCTGGGAGGCGAAGGCACCATCTTTGGCGCATTGATCGGAGCTCTTATTATGACCAGTCTTGTGACCGGTTTACAGATGATGAATGTGGAGTCCTCCTACCAATATCTCGTACGAGGTATGGTGTTGGTTCTGGCCGTCTATCTCGATGTAACGCTTAAAAAGAACCGCTAAATATCTCTCCAGAGGCTTACCATCCTCTTGTGACCAAAAGGCCGTCTTTGTACGGCCTTTTGCCGTCTATACGAATGGATTATGAGCCTGATTTTCCCGTTCTCAAGACACGTGTCGTTATACTGCGAACGGATGGTTTTTGGACTTTTTTGAACATACTCAAGCATACTCAAAAGTCTAGTTTTCAACTGTTTGCAGTATAGTCGATACGGCAGGGCTATATATCCAAACGGGATCTGTGGCATTAATCCGGTTGATTGACGTAACCTATCATGAATCCCAAAGTTACCACCTGTCCGTTATTTGAATTTCCATATGTCATAAGAATAGAGCGTAGAAGTAAGGCTTTACCGCTTCTTTTTTGTGGGATTACAGCTTAGGCAGCGAGAAACAATAACTTTTACATGGTTCCCTTTGTTCACTGTCTGTGACGTTATCAAGCTGTAAATTTTGTTTATTCTTGCTGCCTAGCTCACGGCATCCAATTCGGGTCGAATTCGTTCTCCGGGGTCTTGGTAATGCGGCGCTCATTTTTGCCGTTGAGACCCATGAGATAAACATCCCATTTGTCATCGCGCCGCGAGATAAAAGCAATCCACTTCCCATCTGGAGAGAAAGCTGGGGTAGTATCAGCGTAGCTGTTCTCGGTGAGGCGTCGTTTGTCAGTCCCATCGGCATTCATGATGTAGATCTCCGGGTTGCCGTCTCGCTCGGAGACAAAGGCGATCCGGCTACCATCAGGCGACCAGGTCGGCTCATAATCATAAGCCGGATCATTTGTCAGGCGCAACTGCCCAACATCGCAATTCTCCGGCTCGTCAATGCATTCCGTATCGAGCAGATAAATATCGGTATTCAAATCACGTCGCGAGTAAAAGGCGATCCACTTCCCATCGGGCGACCAGGCCGGATAATAGTCGACGCCATGATTATGGGTCAGCCGGAGCTGATTGGAACCATCGGCATCCATAACGTAGATCTCCGGGTTGCCATCCCTCTCAGAGACAAATGCGATTCTTTCCCCATCGGGTGACCAGGCCGGAGAATAATCATTGGCAAGGTCAGTCGTCAATTGGGTAACACCAGTCCCGTTGGCCTTCATCATGTAGATGTCACGATTGCCGCTTGCTTGTGAGCGAAAGGCTATCAATCTGCCGTCCGGCGACCAGACTGGTCCGCGGTTGTTTGCTGAGTTGTCAGTCAGCTTTTTTGCGCCTGGCCCACACAGATCATCCCGGGATACACAGGCCAAATCCACGACATAGATATTGCCCTGGTTGTCCGGCCCGGACACAAAAGCCATTGAGCCCCCGCCCCCACCCAATACTTCCACAGGGATGGGCGTCTTGGTCGGCGTCACTGTCGGCGTATTGGTGATAATCTCCGTGACAGCGGCTACCTGAGTTTTCGGCGTCGATGTAGAAGTAGGCGTGGCGTCATTCTCCACTGGTAGATTAGCTTCTAACAAACGAAACCCGCTTCCTGCCATGATTGCCGCCACACTGATCCCCACCAGCGTGACAACACCAAGAACCCATCCCCACACAGGCATTGACAACCTTTGTTGTTGCTGGATCCGCTTCCTAAGAGTCGAGAGTTGCTTAGTATCGCGCGGTCTGGCCGGCAACAGCCCGGCCAGCGTATCCATGTCGCCCACATCGGCCAGGACTGCGGAACGCAGATCCCGGACCAGGTCTGAGCAGGTTTGGTAACGCTGCTCGACATCTTTGTTCATCGACCGCACAATGACTGCCTCGCAGCGGGGCGGTAAATCAGGGTTGAGCTGAAGGATTCGTGGCACAGGATCGGTGATATGTTTGACGGCTACACCCATTGGCGTATCAGCTTGAAAGGGTAGCTCGCCTGTCAGCATCTCGAACAGGATCACGCCTACGGAGTAGATGTCGCTACGACCGTCGGTTGTGGCATCACCGCGTGCCTGTTCCGGGCTCATGTAGGCTGGCGTACCTACCATGCTGCCTGTGCCTGTCAGCCCAACACTGGTTTCTGCCAGCTTGGCGATCCCAAAGTCGGTCAGGCAAGAGTTGTTGTCTTCATCGAACAAGATGTTGCCTGGCTTGAGATCTCGGTGGACAACTCCCATAGCATGGGCTTTGTCCAGGGCGGGAGCTAATCGGGTAAGGACGGCTACGATCTCGGCCAGAGAATAAGGGCCTTTTTCAAGCCGATCGGCTAACGAGCCGCCGGCCATATATCGCATGACCAGGTAAAGTTGACCATCGTCCTCGCCAAAGTCGTAGACTGGAACAATGGCAGAATGCTCCAGCGCGGCGATGATCTCAGCCTCACGCTCAAAGCGCGTGCGAAAGAGTGGGTCGTGCAGAAATTCACGGGGGAGTACTTTGATGGCTACATCGCGCTTGAAACGTGGATCGTAGGCATGATAGACGGTGGACATGCCTCCACGTCCTATCTCCGATCGAATTTCATAACGCCCTATTCGCTCAAGGGGCATTCAAACATCCCTTCTAAACATGATCAATCTCAATCAAATATACAACTACATTTCGATTACTGTATAACATGAGGACAGGATGAAAGTCAACATCCAGGCCCACCTGGCGAGGTGTTTGTAAGCATTTGTAAGATGGACAAGCTGGACAGTACCGGCACAGATCAACCAAATCCGGAGTTAGGTTCTGTCGTAAAAAATGACATCACAGCCATGATAGATGACCTGCCTGTCTTGCCGCCAACTAAAGACCAGTGGCAACAAGACAGAGAGCAGATTGTCAAATATCAATCAACACTCAGGAAGTGAAGAGATCCATCGTTAAGAGCCACTGCGAGCAATGCACCGTCATTGGAGACAGCGATTGAGAAGATGATATTGTCAAATGTTATTGATTGAAGCAGCTTGCCATTGGCTGTATTCCAGGCATTCAGCACCATATTATTGCCAACAGAGAAGTAGATGTCCCCACCCCTGGAAAAAACACCATCCGTGCAGCCGCTGAAGGCAGGATCAGCATGGATATGAACATCCCGTTTGATCAATTCAAGGATAACAGACCAGCTTTCTGTATCCCAAAAATAGATGTCACCACTGCCATTGCAACTTGCCAGCAGTTTGCTATCCGGAGAGAATTCCATATCACAGGCAGAACCTTTGGCAGTGACGCTATCCTCTTCGAGCACGGCTAATGACTCGGCATCTAAAATAGTGATATTACCCTTGTAGTTCCCAACCGCTATCCATTTACCATTCGGCGAATAGGTTGCAGCCCATAATGCGGCTCCGCCAGGCGTGGATATCCTGGTTTTTATCGATCCGGTGTCGGCGTCCACAAGATCGATCTTGCTGCTGCCATCCCCGACAACTGCCAGATAATGACTATCAGGTGACCAGCTTATACGAAAAACATAAGCGTTGACCGTGATCGATTTGAGTTTTTTGCCCATAGCCGGATCCCACAAGATGACCTCGAACCTGCCGCCGGAAGCCAGCTTAGTGCCATCTGGCGAGTAGGCTAATCCCCCGCCTTCGGCTGCATGAGGGCCCAACTGATATACCATCTCACCATTCTCTGTATTCCAGACATTGACATATTTATCAGTGCCAAAAGTGGCCCCCTGATGAGATATTGGCGATAAGGCTGTAGCCAGCAATGCCCGGTTTGAGGCTGAGACAACACGTGTCTGATGCAGATCGCCAACATTGTTGACATTGATTCCCTGTCCAACACGGTCAGGTTCCTTGGTTACGTCATCTTTGCTCCCACCATCCTCGTCCGGCTGAGATTCTTCGGTGGATTTGACCTCCTCGGTTGGTTTGACGGTCTGGGTAGGTTGGGCTTCCTCGGTGGCCGGTACCAGGGTATCTGTTACCGATGGAGACGCGCAGGCCGGGACGGTCAGGACAAGCACCACCAGAACAAACATAATATTGTGTTGCTTAGAAATCTTGCGATACATCTTGCCCCACTCACGATTACAGGTATCTTCTCAATAAATCGAGAAAAAACATCCCCTGTCTAATATTTTTACGTACAAAACACGCCGACAAATGTGACTTTACCCTTTTCTGAGAAAATACAGTTACAGAATATAAGGGGTACATCTCGTCCGGTCCGTTCGGAGGTTCACTTTGCTATAACATGGAGGCAACCAGACAAGGCAGTCTGCGGATAGATACTTCAAGGTTAGTCATATTTGTAACCTTGTCAAGCTTATGCATTCATTTGCCTGATATGCTGAGGGATGTCTGTTTGCTAAAATACAAATGTGGCTTGTATGAAATCGAACATCATCGCAATCTTCGTCACAGTGACAAGTTACTGATCTCGATGTAACATTGCAGTTGCTTCTGCGCAGTATTTCCGGTTTAGACCATCCTCCATCTGATTGCCAAGGACTGATAATCCAATGCTCGAAACTCAGAAGCTTATCAAGGTCTTTGGATTTCGCCCGATTCTGCGTAGTGTCGATCTCTCTGTTGTCCCTGGTGAATGCCTGATTCTATTTGGCGCCAACGGGGCCGGCAAGACCACTCTTTTGCGCATCCTGGCTACCCCGTCACGGCCACCGGGCGGCTCAGTAAGTGTAGCCGGGCGATCACTGCCGGCGAGGCAGCCGCCGTGCGTGGTCTGATCGGGTTGGTGTTGCACCGTCCGCTCGTATATGGTGATCTCTCTGTCGAGGAAAACCTGCGCTTTTATGCCCGCATGTACGCACTCAAGGATCGAGATCGCGAAGCGCGGATCAAGGAAATGCCGGCGATGGTGGGGCTTGCAAAGCACGCGGGAGATCGGGTCAGCACTTTCAGCCGGGGGAGGCTGCAAATTTGGCTGACACCTATACCCGGATTACCGGCATGGCAAGCCCGCAGGATTGAGTGACGGGTTGTCCAAGGTTACCGGCAAGATGCTGACTTCCAGAACGAGCCGGCGATTAGATAAATATCTCCGTGCCGCAATGATGGCATTGGATCGTGCCCTTGCCGGCTGTTTTCAACGTTCCGCCACAATGCGGACAGCGTTCGCCTTCACGTAATTTCTCGGCATTAGCTGAGTAAAGCACACCCTTGTCCCAGTTGATGTAACCGGTAAACTTGCCCTCCTGAACCAGGTTATAGATCCAGGTCTTGAGCAAGCCAACAGGCGCGCCCAACTCGACAGCGGCATCCTCGACCTTGATCTGTCCCTGAGCGGCAATCATCCCCAATAGCAGTAGCTGCTTTTCATCGAACTTTGTCCTGGTATAGAACCGCTTGTGCTCAATTTCCCTAACACCCTCTATTTTCCCTTCTTGCATCAGATCTCGGAGGAGACCGTCAACATCATCCTCCGAGATTCCAAGTGCCCCGCTCAACTCGGCAAAGGTAGCGATACCCCTCGAACTAAGTATTTCGACAACTCGTTGTTCCTGTCCTTGTTGTGCAAAAGCTTGTACATCTTTTTGCACTCGGGGCAATGCCAAGAGTGCCGGTACCGCGAAGATAAATAAAAATGGCAACGCCAGACAGGTTACACCAAGAATAGCATCATTGATTTCCTCTTCAATAGGAAACCAATATAAAGAGGCAATAAAGACTCCCCATGACACCATCATCATCAATACAGCGCCACAGCCCATCGTTAGTCTAGGCGCTGCACGTTTCTCGATCCAGGCGCCTATATCGATAATCAATGCCGCAAAGCCTAAGAAAAAGAGCCCAAACATTGCGAACGCTTTACCTGTGGCCAGGGTTTGTTGGAATAGCCCATATAAAATAGCGACAACAATGCCGGCGACAGCAATCATTATGGCCAAAATAACAGCCACCAGAGGGTAACCAGATGGAATAAAGTGCTTAAGGAGTGATATTCTTTTCATCTTCAGCTTTCGCTAACTGGGGTTAAAATGGATCCGGAAGCTGCGATCAACTCACAACACCCCAGATGGTTAGGAAGGCAGCTCCATAATAGTGACAATTTATACCATAGAAGTGTTTTCTTAGCCCGGCCTTGTGCATACCTGACCGGATGGTTACGAAGGGGCGGAATTTTTCAACATCCCAGTCAAATAGTGACATTCAAAAAGTCTTGTTTATCTCAGCGCTGTCATTCCCTCGAAAGCGGGAATCCACCCCCACCTGCCACCTGCCAGGCCTGCCCTCGTGAAAGCGGGGACGTAGGTATGGGGTAGGAATCCGCTTGCCACGCATAGGATGCACAGTCAAGCTTAGAAATTCCGGGATGGTTCATTAAGTTGTGACAAAAGACGAGATATTTGTGGGCTACGCCAGTGCAAAAGAATACACTTCTCCAGGTCGGCATTC
>JAFGLD010000314.1 GCA_016928235.1 Anaerolineae bacterium
CTTGGTACGAGGCCAGAAGTGTGTTACCAAGAACGTCAGACGGGAAAACGCCGTTTTCCAAAATCGAGTTTTTTCAGTGGAGTCATGTAAAAAGTACCCAAGTTCTCCCACGTGAGCACAACTCCGATTAGCCCTCTTCATTTTCCGCCCTATCCTACGATTTAGGCAACCTCTTGGCTCTGGCCGAGTTCTGGCGGCAGCGAGGCTAGTGTTTCGCGGCGTAAGTAAGCCGTCAGTTATGGCCACAAGCGAAACACTTAAACAGTTGGGTATGAAGGGCTTCTTTACTGCTGGGCTATTTCTGCCCAACTGTACTAGTGGTCAGTCAACGTGAAATTGACGGGTAAACAGATTAGAAACATAGCTACGCAAAGCCATTCTATCCGTAAATTTATGATTGACTGACCACTAGCAGTTTGTCGGAGAAGTCGGAAAATCAGCTTTGTTCTACCGAAATGAGCCCTAAAACCATGCCTAATCTCTGATTTTGAGGCATTGAACGTTCATCCGACGCCTACTCAAAGTTATTTTTCCGACAAACTGCTAGAGCTATCACTGCCTCAAATTCAGCGCGCCTATGTCCAACGCTTTGACCTGGAGCACTTCAACCCGTTTGGCAAACAGCATCTGTTGATGACCGCCTTTCAGACACCCGATGTTCGCCGTGAGGAGGACTGGTGGCAGATCATCCAACTGGACTACGACCAACTCTGGCTAGTTCGCTATCTGGCCGAGAGCCTACCCAGACCCTGGGAATGCTACTTACCCGCTTCTCCATCAGATCCAGCGTCTCCTGCTGCCAGACAACGTGCCTTCGGTCGCATTATTCGCCAGTTTGGCACTCCCGCTGTTGTGCCCAAACTCAGGGGTTATTCTCCTGGTCGACATCATGGCACTCGTTTGACGCCTCGGGAACGTCATCCGGTCATTAAAAAGCTTCTAAACCCTGTTTTTGTCGGTTTTGCTCTTGCTCTCCCTTTGGTGAGTGATAACCTGTTTGTCCAAAGTCCAACTCAATGCCGTCATTCCCGCGAAAGCGGGAATCCACTCCACGTGCTACCCTGTCTCTCCCTCATCCCACCTGCAGAGCCCGCCCCTACGCGATCAACAAGACAGGTGAGACCCGATTTATCACAGGCAACGTTGAAGTTCACACCTATGTCCCAACCCTATCCCCCAGCGGCAGGAATGACGACTAGGGTAATGGACTCTGCCGGAAACGTTCCGTTGAATCCATCAGTTGTTACAGATTGGTCAGCCTCACGTACAATCGCGGTCAGGTTATTGGCACTGTACCGATAGACCTCTGCGACGCCGGACGGGGATAAACCTGCCAGCGATACCTGGCTGGTGAGTGTTTGTTTGGTCTTATTGATGATCATCAGTGTAAGCGCGCCATCTTGCTGCCGCAGCGCAGCGTAGATCGCCAGCTTTTCCTGATCGGTGCTGGCTCCTTGTATGCTAGTCTCACCAAAGGTGTGATCCTGTCCATCGTAGTTTAGATACATACGGAAGGCGAAGGAGCCCGGCTGTCCCAAATCAGGCGGACTCCACAGGGTTGCCAGGTCGAGCCCTTCGCGGCCAAAAATCCCCAGCACATCGGCCTGAGCCAGAGCGCCATTGATGTGATCGAGCGCGCCCCAATTGTATTCAGTGATGGCCAGCCTGGTGCCCGGGTAATTAGCATCGACCCACTCCTTCATGCGCGGGATCAGCCGCACATACGGCCCATCCCGGACATCGGTGATCCAGCTTTCATCGGCATAGGTAGGATCCCACAAAGCACGAGTAGAGCGCAGGCGCAATGCCTGCGTGCTCTCATCGCCAGCAGACGCAAGCGCAACCCCCTTAGCTTGAGGATAGTAGTGCAAATCCAGGTAATCCAGGATGCGGACGCCGTACTGCTGCTCATAGGCCTGCATCTGTTGAAGATACCAGGGCGTAAAGTGCATATTGCCGTGTGATGCAAAGTCTGTAGAATTGGCCCCACAATCATCCACAGCAGAATAAAAGTAAGCACACCAACCCCACGCCACCGGGCCGAGCGTCTGAGCCGCAGGATCGGCAGCTTTGAGCGCAGCAGCATACATATAGGTGCTGTCGCGCATCTCATCATAGCTGGCCGGGGCGGGATGGATATCGCGGTGGGTACTGTTCCACAACATGGGTTCGTTATCGAGATTAAAAAAGATCACTCCCCCTGTGCCGGCTGTACCGTACAACTCATGCAGACGCCCAATCGCCTCTGTAAGAAAATCGGTGGTTATAGGCATACTGGTGAGAGAAGGATCTGTATCGGTAATGGGTGTCCCGTCAGGATATTGACCATTGCCGCAGTTTGAATCCCATTCGTCGACACTCTGCTGCTGACCGTACACACTGACGGGAAAGCCACAGTCGAAAGGGTGATCCGGCTTGAGGCGTTTGGGCGTCCAGCCTAGCAGAGGGATAGTCAGGATGGTCTGCGTCCCTGTGCGTCGATCTTGCTCGACGAACTTGTTGATCTGCGTGTTATCAGGATCACCAGAGATATTCTCAAAGTACCAATCGGAGCCGGTGTTATGCACATCAAGCTCCCAGTTATAGCGGCTGGTAGCGTTGCCACCCCAGCGGCGTACAGGCAGGTTTAGATCGGACGCCAGGTCTTCATCGGCAAAGTTCATACCATAGATGTAAGGGCTGATTGGGTGTACATTGACACCGGCATTGACGCTGAGAGCCGGACCACTTTCAGGAGGAAGTGCAGCCGGCGCAGGAATACCAGAATCGATAAAGGCAATATCGTCGATGTAGAAAATACCCTGAGCACCATCTGTATTGTTGAACCATGACAGGCTGTAAGCCGACCGGGGATTTCCCAGAGAGCTAAGTGGTATAGTGACCTGGATCCAGGCGTTTGAATCGGGGGAAATTTCCTGCTCGATGGGTTCAAGGCTGAACACGATCTTCTGTCCGCCAGAAGCGCCGCCGTGTATCCAAAATCGCAGCGTATCATAGTCACTGATGTCGAGATTCTCGCCATGATAGCCAAGCTGTAGGCCGCTCCAGCCGCTGGTATAGGTGACAGCAATCGATGCCGAGCCACCGTGAACCAGGTCGCCGTTGGCGTAGTCGATGGTAATGGTGCCTTCGTTCCATGACCAATCTTCCCAGCCCTCCTCAATGGAATCGATGTAAATGGGGAGATCGGGAGCAGTGGGATCGTCCGGCACCGATGTGATATCGGAAGAGAGAAGCGGCGTGACATCACCCTCTGTGCGTGATGCCTCCGAGTCAGGTACAGAGAGTGGCGTAGATGGCGCCGATTGGCATGCTCCCAGGATCAGGAGACATAAAATCACTAAGCCTAAGACTGTTCTTTTCATCAGCTATCCTTTTGTCAGTTATTTCGATCTGGATCAGATAGAAGATCCCTCTTCTATAAAAATCATGGGGGCAGTCACTACTAAGGTATTGCCCACAATGAAAAGAGTATTACAAAATGTCCGGTGGGTTCTGTTAGCAATCAACAAAGCAGCGACCAGGTAAAGGTGGTTGCTCTCGATCCTGACCGTGCCGCTACCAGAAGATCATCAATCTCCTTATCAGACATAACCGGATCACCAGAGTTGATATTGGTGGAATGGTGGGCGAGTCGCTCGTAAAACAAAGGCTACGGTGGATCAACAGGAAGCGTTTCCCGTATGGCTGCCAGGTATTCGGCATTGATCCCATTGGCACCGAACAACCAAATCTCGCTCACACCGGCCTGACGTGCCGCGCGCAGGTAGCGTTTCAGCGTTTCGACCGGGACAAACCGGGCATCTGAGCCTTCCTGATCGTTGAGTACTCCAAATGAGGGAATGAACTGCTCGCCATATGCCTCGACACCACAGCGGAGCACACGCTCCAACAGCATATCAGGCAATCCCCGGCCGAGAGCGTACATATCCAGGTGCAGGTAGACCAGTGGGTAGTCGAGCGGGTCAACATGCATTCCAACCATAGATAACAATCGCGAGTCCAATCCAAAGTAGGGATGCGGACGCCAGACATGTACCGGCTCGGCGCGCTCTTCCAGCCATCGATCCAGGAATATCTTGTTTTCCGGCCAGTCGACCGGGTACCAGTGACCCTCCCGAGGCCATTCCAAATCCCAGAGGATTGGTAGCCCATCTGATTCGTTGGCAAGACGCTCGATCCCATCATAGTTGGACCAGGTACCAGGATAGTAGCCTTCTTCCAATGAAAGCAGCGGCCAGAAGAAAACCTCTTGGACCATGGGATAGGTCTGCTCGACCGTCTCACGGATCGGCAAGAATTCATCGCGAGAGGAGGCAGCAATGGCCAACCGGACAGGGAAGTCGACCTGGTTGAGCTTTTCCAGACGCTGGACGGTCGGAAACTCCTCGTAAAGCCCGATACGAACAGCATTGGGCAGAGTAGCAGGTTGACTTGTACCACAGCCGATATACCCACTCCACGGCCAGGCGCCCAACCGCCACAGCACAGCTGCTACAAGACCAATACAGACAGACCGGAACATGATGTGGTCGTTGAGCCGATATCGAAAAACAAAAGAATGGCGATTGGGTGGGGTACACTGAGGTTGTTTCATAGCCAATCTCTCAAGCACCCGGATCAGGTGTGCCGGGTGGACTTTGGGGCTAAAATACTCGCGTGTTGTTTGTGTTTGTCGGCTTCATTTTCGTTCCCGACATCAGGGCGGTATTAGACGTCATCGGTAACAGACATCCTATGCGTAAAACCCGGCTCATTATTATTCATTTTCCGATAATGTCTCTTGTACACCTGTGCCGAAACACACCCGGATGGCTCGTTCATCATGTCTCAGCATTGTGGCACTTCAAACTTTCCATTTTGCACGTAGGGTGATAAAGTGATGGCAACATTGCAGCCTCATCATGACATGACATCAAAGCATGTGGTTCGAGGAATGCCAATCAAGCAGACTTCTTACACCTGCCACAGTGGATAATAGACATTATCACGATCAGGCTTTCCAGGCGAGAAAAAGGCCCTGATTTTAGCGTTATTGTGCTTCAATAGCGTAGATCATGATAATGTCTAATACTAAAGGAGGCCGCTTGGACAAGAAAGTGGTCGAAGACAGACTCTTCATAGAACAAAGCGATAACAGAGTAAAAGCAATGCATGATCCCTCGAAGGCTCGCATAACAACACAACCGATTTTACAGACGCCGCCTGAAGCAGTGGACATCCATGCCATACTCACAAAGGTACCGCATAATACCTTAGGATTGTTTATCATAAACGCCGGTGATTTGATGCTTATCGAGGAGACCGAGAAGATCATTTTAGGCCGGCACACACAGGAGTCTGGGACAACGGTCTTTGTCGATCTGACACCTTACGGCGGTGAGCAGTCGGGGATATCACGCCGTCATGCCAGTATCCTGAGCTACCAGGATATGCATCACTTGCAAGATTTGGGCAGCACGAACGGCACCTGGCTCAATGCAGTCCGCTTGCCTCCAAACAGCTCACACATGCTCAAAAATGGCGACATGATCCAACTGGGACAGGTAAAAATACAAGTCGTCTTTCATAGCTTAACAAACAAGCAGATGTCTGGGGGTCAAAGAGACAATGAGTAAACAGCTACTACAAGAATTTTTCTCCTCTTGAATTCAAGGACATAAGGGACGTAAGCAAGAGGATTTTAAGCTCAATTTTGCACATCCTGGATTGCAATAAGACGTTGGGATATGGAATACAAGAACAACTCAGGCATTTTTTCAACATCGTGGTTGTGCTACAACAGTAGTCGAAAAATGGACGTATGCTTTGTATTCAGGGCTACTGTCTCCATCATCTGTGTGCAAAGTCGAGCTAACGATCAAGATGCCCTATCAAAGAAAACTGGTTATATATCGCTCCACACACCCACCCTCATCGGCCAAAACATCTAACCCATCATCGAGCCCTTCCAGCGGATCATGCCAAAAATCAAACTCCTGCTGTTTGAAAGCCGCCCTCAACTGACCATAAACCATCAGTACCTGCCTGGCCATACTTAGACTCAACGCCGGTCTATCGTGCAGATTCTGAACCATTAATTGGTAGATCCCAGCCTCGATCAAGTGCTTCACATCTCGGACCATCATCTTCTGACTGGAAAGGCCAGCATATTGAACCCATCCTGTCACAACTGGAATCACCCGCTCATCGGTGGTCCACAGTGTGTTGGCCGATCCCTGATCGGCCCGGTAAAGACCTCCATGGAATCCCTGCCGATGGAGAGCAGCAAGAAACCTCGCCATATTCTCCATACCCCGATAAAACGCGCTGTCGTCTGCTGACCAGGCCGATGGCCTTTCCACATTAGCCGGATAAGTGTAGACAAGAAATCCCATCTCTCCTGGTTTGCTACGATACATTGTGCCATGCGCAAGAATTTTGGGAATGATTGCCATACTGCCGGCGGACTCCCGCGCAGATGCCATGCGCCTCAAAGCCAAATGAACGGTCCCCTTACTGAGTCCACCCAGCGGATCCCTTTTCAGATCCAGGCGTGAAACGTAGCTATCATGAATAATGGTACCTTCAGATCCAAATGCACCGATTTGGGGTGTGCTCACCAACACACGATCTCGATCCCGCTGTACCAAACCAATCCCGGCAACAACAATGAGCTGGTCTCCAACGTGAAATCCCAATTTGCGGCTGATGCGCAACTCCGGCAGGATAACGATTGGCCAATCAGGCAACTCGCCATGCAAAAGCAACGCCAATATCTTCTCACGGGATCCGGGTTCCCAATCCGGATCGAACCACACATCACCTGCCTTCAAATGACGGGGATCTATGGAAACATGCGAGGGAGGAACCTGTGTTTTTCCGCTCTTGTTTGTCTTGGTTGCCATATTTTTCTACCATTGAAGGGATAACGATGCTCTGGATTGGCTGGGATTCTCAATTCATCCACGACGAGAACAATACTCAAGGATACCAAATTGTCGGGATGGTTCATTAAGTTGTGACAAAAGACGAGATATTTGTGGGCTACGCCAGTGCAAAAGAATACACTTCTCCAGGTCGGCATTC
>JAFGLD010000315.1 GCA_016928235.1 Anaerolineae bacterium
CCCTGCAAACAACTATGGGGAGACATCTCCCATCTTCTTGCCCGCCACAAATATCTCATCTTCGGTCACAACATAGTGAGCCGTCCCAAAACTCATCACTCATCACTCGTCACTCATCACTCGTCACTCAAAACTGTCAAGCAGCCGGCACCAATAACTGAGTCGTTGCCTCCCAACGAGCTTTTTTTGATTCGGCAGGTACAATGGGGGGCGGAGAAGATACATGGTAAAAATCAAACCCACCCCTCAGCTCATTGTAGACATCATCATCCGTGTGCCGGAGGGCTTTCTCAGCCTGGATAGCCTCCCCAAGTGGTTGGGAACCCGCAAAAAGAGCCGGGCCTGCGCCAATCGCGCCGCGCAGGAGGGTCAGGTTGGCCGCCATGCCGGGCTGATTTATGATCCTGCTCGTGTATCTGCTGAACAGGTGACGGCGCTGAGCACGTGGTGCCACCCCGAACTGCCGCCGGTGTCTCGGGAGGGTAAGTTCCTGACGGCGCCCATTGCCGAGCGCATCGCCGAACGCGAGCATCGCCTCGATAAGATGGATGCTCCGGCGCTCAAGGAGTTGATGGTACTAGTGCGGCAGACAGACGGTTACGTGGAAGCCGATGAGATCCGTCAGCGCGATCAGGATGAATCGCTGCAAGCTCTCTTGCAGATGAAAATGCTCAAGAAGCTGGTCGATTTCATCTACGATCCGCTCCGGCTGAGCCGCCGGACGATCGTCAAGCTTGACGAGCACAGGCGGCTCGCTGTGCTGCACGGCAAGATCACACAGTGGCTGGCATCGCACCCCGGCAGTGTTGCCCGGCAGGACGAGCTGAGCGCGCGCTTCGGCGTCAAGTCTGCCTGGCCTCAGATCGAACAGATGGGCGGCTTGGTCGTCTTCGATCTGTCGTACCGCAAGAATATGCCGATCTATTGGGTTCGCCTGGCGGAAGCCGATGCTGGTCAGTCGGAGAAAATCGCCAGACGGGCGCTTAAGCCGCTGAAGGAACGCTTCGACCGGGAGCAGGATCAACTGTGGGAGCCGTTTGTCGCGTTGAGCGGAGATGTCATCCGACCGGGGGCGCGTGAGGGTGACCGGGCTCGCAGCCGCGTGATCGCTCGTACATATGCGCTTTCGAAGGCGGCCAGGCGGCTGGAGTTGCGTTACCAAACCATTGATGCAGCTGTCCGCCAGGGAACCCTGCGCGTGTTTCGCGATCCGGAGGGTCGTGAGCGTATACCGGCAGAGCAGGTGGAAGCTGCCGCTCTCGATCCCGCGCTGCGTGAGGAAATCGCTGCTTACGAAGTGCTGCAGGCCAAAGAAATCGCGATTGCCGGTGGCGTCTCCTACTCAACGGCACGCCGGTGGCTTCAGCGCGCCCATCTCAGCGCCACGCGACCGCGCTGGGGGGAGGTGCGAGGCAGGTGGAACCTTCCAGAGCATCTCGATGAGTTTCGCCGGCAGATCGAGGAACAAACCGCCAATTGGTGGGTCAGGCGCTCCGAGGCAGCGCGTGCCTCGGAGGAGCGTAAGCGTCAGGAGCGGGAAGCGTTGCGGGCCCGGCTGGTGGCGGCTTTTCCTACCTGGCGACACGATGGGCGCAGCCGGCAACACATCATTTTGCATATGGGGCCTACCAACAGCGGCAAAACCTTCGATGCGCTCAACCGGCTGTCCGAAGTTGGCGAGGGGTGGTATCTGGCCCCTCTACGATTGCTGGCCTTCGAGGTTTTCGATACCCTGAACGCGCGGGGCGTCCTGTGCAACCTGCTGACCGGTGAGGAGCGCATCGACGTGCCCGGCGCGCTGCTCACGGCGGCAACCGTCGAGATGTTCAACCCGCGGCAAAGTGGGCGTTGTGTCCTTATCGACGAGGCGCACCTGCTGGCCGAGCCCGATCGGGGTTGGGCCTGGACCAGGGCGCTGATGGAAGCCCAGGCCCCGGAGATTCACGTCATCGGCGCTCCCATCGCGCAGGGGCTGGTCGAGCGATTGGCTCGCGCCGCCGCCGTCGAAATCGACGTGGTGGAGCACAAGCGCCTGACGCCGCTCCAGGTGGCCGATCGGCCCTGGCCGCTCAGCAAGCTTCCGGCTCGTACCATCCTGGTTGCCTTTTCACGGGCCGCCGTGCTGGCACTGAAGGTCGATCTGGAAGGAATGGGGCGGACGGTATCGGTGGTATACGGCAATCTGCCTCCCGAGGTGCGACGCAACCAGGCGGCCCGCTTTGCCGGCGGCGAGTCTGAGATCTGTGTGGCGACCGATGCTGTCGGCATGGGGCTCAACCTGCCTGCCGATCAGGTATGCTTCGCTGAGGTGGAAAAATTTGATGGGCGTGAGCAGCGCCTGCTGACGCCTAACGAGATCAGGCAGATCGGCGGGCGGGCGGGTCGCTACCTGTACTCCGAGCTGGGGGAGGTCGGCGCGACGACCCAAGAGCACCTGGCGATTGTTCGCAGGCTGTTCTCGCGGGAGCCCGAGCCGCTGACCCATGCCCGCGTTGCGCCGACGGTGGAAGATATCGCCATGATTCCGGGGCATCTGTCGGAGCGGTTGGCTCGATGGGCTGCCCTCGAATCGATCCCGGACAGTCTGCGCGGCGCGCTCAAGACCGCCGATATGTCGGAGCGTATCGAGCTGGCCGGCATGTTACGCCAGCCGGAGGTCGATATGTTGGGACTGCCTGCTGCCATGAAGTTGATCAACGCGCCTACTCAACAGAACACACGCGCCTATTGGCGCAAGTGCGCGTCGGCCATTTTGTATGGGGAGCCGCTGCCGCTGCCGCCCGCTCCGAACGCGCGCATCGCCGGCTCGGACGACCTCCAATGGGCGGAAACATGCATTCGCTGCGCCGATATTTACCTCTGGCTGTCCGGTCGCCGCGAATTCAAGGAGTTCGGCCGGGACGTTCCGCGTGTTCGCCGGAACCGTGTCGCGTGGTCTCGTCAGATCGATGAGGCCCTCATCCACAAAATCGATGCGGCACCGCGCTGTTCGATGTGCGGCCGCAGGTTGCCCTATGACCATCGTTTCCGGATGTGCGAGCGATGCTTTGCCGGTCGCCGCCGGTGGTGGGATGAGGAGTATTAGCTCTCGGTTGACAACTATCAGTTTTTATGGAGAAAAACAATGACCATCGATTATGTCCACGGCTATTCGATCAAAGAGAGCACCCGGCTCACCGATCAGGCCACCACATTGACCGAGCTGCTGCATGCCGATACCCTCTATCCGCCCGGCAGCCGGGTGCTGGAGGCGGGCTGCGGGGTAGGAGCCCAGACGATTATCCTGGCCGGCAACAGCCCGCAGGCGTCCTTTACCTCCGTCGATGTCTCAGAGGAATCACTGGCTGAGGCACGGCGGCGCACGCAAGAGGCCGGTTTTAACAATGTCACCTTCCAACATGCCGATATCTTCGCTCTGCCCTTCCCGTCGGCTTACTTCGATCACGTCTTTGTATGTTTTGTCCTGGAGCACCTGCCCGATCCTGCCGGGGCACTAGAAGCTCTGCTGCAGGTCCTCAAGCCCGGCGGCTCGATCACCGTCATCGAGGGCGATCATGGCTCAGCCTACTTCTACCCGGACAGCGATTACGCCCGCCGGGCCATCCGGTGCCTGGTCGATCTCCAACGGCAGGCCGGGGGTGATTCGCTGATCGGGCGCCGGTTGTATCCATTGCTGGCGAAGGCTGGTTACCGTGAAGTTGCTGTGTCGCCTCGCATGGTCTACGTCGATGCCGGCAAGCCGGCATTGGTCGATGGCTTTACCCGCAAGACCTTCACAGCCATGGTCGAGGGGGTTGGGGAACAGGCCGTCGGTCAGGGGCTGATCGATAAGGCGAGCTGGGCAGCCGGGATCAGGGACCTGTATCGCGCATCAGAGGACGATGGTACATTTTGCTATACATTCTTCAAGGCCACGGGGTTGAGATAGCCGTTGGGAGATGAGGGTACGCTACCCATCGACGCTTTTTCCCCTGAAGTGCAAATGCCGTTTGCCATCCACCTGCCCAAAACCTGACACACGTCTGCCTGTCTGAACGGCTAACATACCATTAGCATGTTCGACCCAACGGCAGGTCATACTGTCTGATCGAAGGAGCTTCTAACTCGTTACTCGTTACCTGTCACTCGTCACTATTTACGGAGGAACTCGTATGGGCAAAAAGGTCATCAATGGTCTGTTACTGCTGGGTATCGTCGGATTGCTGCTTGTTTACTTTTTTACCGTCAACGATCTGTCGGGGCGTATTTACACCAATGAGCAGCAGGAGTATCTCAGTTATAACAGCAGCCGCAGTATTTCGCAGGTTGCGCCGACCTTGAATCTCGTGATGCCGGAGGGGATGGTGGGTGACCTGGATATACCCACGCTAATACCGAACAGCGATAGCCGCGTTCGGGCAACTCTGGATGCCCGCTATGAGGAGCAGCAGGGAGTCGGTGTGACGGTCTACGATCTGGAATTCCAGGGTGAGTATCTCTTGACCGGCCCCGCGTTATCGGACGTTGATGTCGAGCTGGTCTTTCCGTTTCCCGGCAATCTCGAGACGCTGCACGATGTGCGCTTTACCGTCGACGATGTGGAGCCTGCGGATGCCAGCTATACCACGCGCGCTATCAGTTGGCGTACGACTCTCCGAAGTGGCGATACGCACCAGGTAGATATCAGCTATAAGGCCAATGGCGCCAGCAACTTTGCCTATGGCCTCCCCCGCGATCAGCGTTCTCAGATCGATGTGGTCGTGACGGTTGCAGGGCTGAAGGGCAGCAGCGTGCCTCGAACCTCTCTGCCGACCACCGATACGGGGTCAACCGGCGATGGTGAGACGTTTACCTGGGATTACACAGGGTTGATTGCCAACCGCGACATTCAGATTACATTGCCCTCTCAGCTAAGTTTTGCACAGCGTATTGCCCTCCTGCAGGATGATTTCCAGGCTATGGCCGGCCTGGCGCCTTTCCTGGTGGGGCTGTTTGTGATGTGTCTGGCCGGATTATTTTCTCTGAAGGGATTGCGAATGCCCTTGGAAGGGTATCTGCTAGCCGGGTTAGGCCTGGCGCTCTTCTATCCTCTGCTGACCTTCACAAGCGGCATGATTGGGATTGTCCCGGCGGCTATGGTGACGTTGGCCGTGATATCAGGGTTGTTGTTCGTGTTTCTTGGGCTTACGGCCGGATGGAAAAAGACATGGCGCCCGGTTGGCTTGTTGCTGCTGGTTTTTGCGGGGTTTTTCTCGCTGGGCATGTTGACGCCATGGCGTGATCTGTCGTTGACCTGTGGTGGTCTACTGCTCCTGGCAACTTTTATGTGGGCCTATGCCCGGCGACCTGTCGATGTGAGATCGGCTCTCGGCTCAGAAGCGGACACCCTCCCAGAACAATCGGCTGACCGGGACGATGCGCTGACCAGTGCCCAACCGGCTACCGTGTATGGTTACTGTATGCATTGTGGGCAGACATTGGAGGATAGCTATACGTTCTGCCCTGGTTGCGGACATGACACCAGGGAGATCCGGCGGTGTCGTCACTGCGATCACCAACAGTATGTTTTGCCGGAGGCAGAGTCCGTCTATTGCGTGCAATGTGGGAACCGGATGTCTCAGGGGTAGAACAATCGAATTCCCCGCGGAGGGCCTATCACCAGCTCTCCGCGGGGAACGAGTTAAAAAACGGGGGTTGGGGAACAGCGTAACTTCCCCCTGCTGGCGATGGTTACGGATGGGATCCATCCGTCGATATTCATCCGTAACCCGCATCTTGCGGATTTTAATCTGTGATCTTTACCCCAACTCCCCTTTCCAAAAATGTTGCTTCTCGGCAACTCCCGGTTTGACACAGTGCCCAAAGAATATTCTCTGAAAAGAGTTCAGCAGCGGAGATTGGGTTAGCTCGTAGGCCCTCCATTCAACATTCTCATGACGCCCCTTCCAATCACGCATAATGAGGGGCAGCCCAGTAGCGACCCATTTAAGCGTCTCTATCAGCATGGGCTTCATCTCCTCAAAGAAGAATGGGGCCAGGTTGATTTTGCCTAGCGTCTGGCTGAGACGATCCAGTTCTTCATCTGTCATAGCCGCCAGGCCGGTAATGATTTTGCTTTCTGTATCCAACCCACGAAGAATAGGGCCATCCAGAATATGACCAGCCCCACTGATAGTCCACCAAAGAAACGCAAGTTGCTGTCAAGAATGATGTTGCCTTCAATGCTGGTACTCGCGTTCACACTGTAGAAATCGCCGAAGTCGCTGGTGAGGGCATCGACGCACCCATGCCCCCACACGCCGCCAGCGCCAGAGCGGAGCTCGCTATGAGTGGCAGAAGCGAAAGCAAATGCATCTTGTGGGACGTGGCCAGAGTATTCATGCTCTTACCCTTCGGATGGTATGCCCTCAATGCATGTGTCTGTCTCTCGTTGCGCTCGTTCTGTGACTTCCTCAAGGGTGAGATGGAATACATCCTCAAATGATTTATATGGCGGACGATATAGGGCAATTGGATTGCCAATGAGCCGTTGCTGCATCGGCGAGAGATTGTCGAGATCCACAAACGGTTCAACAAAATCGACTTCCAAATGATATGCTATATTACCCGGAAGTCCGAGCGAGCCAAGACATATCCTGCCAGTGTCATCTATTTCATCGATGGTGCCCTTCCAATAGATGGTAATTGGGATGCTGATATACTCGATTGCGATCCCACTGTTGGCATAGACCAACATCAAACTAACAAAACCCAGATCGGCTTGTTGGGTTTGTTCCATTTTGGCAAACCCATGTGTTGGTGTGCCAAGTTTCTGAAGAACACGTTGTGGAGAGGCACCATTTTTAGACCGTGGTAAAGATACTTGCAACCTCATGCCCTCCAGTGTCTTGGCTTTCTCATCATACCAGGCTCCAACGCCAAAATAGACTGCAGGTGAAAGCACCGGTTCATATTGTTCGGGCACAATCATCCATCCGAACCCTGTGTGGAACAATCCCATTATCTTCTCGTCTCTCTCCGCATGTTCAATGAAATCATGATTGCCATTGAACCCAAATGCTGTATCGAACATTGCCTGAATATCATCGACATTGGACTCCCCCACCCTCAGTCCCTGCCAGCACGGCAGCTCACACCCTTCCGGCTGATTGCCGAACAGGAAATCATCCCCCACCTTGGCGCTGCCGAAGGCGGGCGTCGGTACGGGGGTGGGCGATGGGCCTGACGTCGGGGTCACAGTTGGTGTGGAGGATGGCGGTGCAGTGGGCGTCGGGCTTGGCGAGGCGATCGCCGCGGGCTCCGATGCCTGCGCTGTCGCCGCTGCCGCAGGCGTCGATGCGCCCACGCCCCCACAGGCTGATAGCGCCAGGACGGCCAACAAGGGAGCCAACCAGCACGCTTTGGGAGTAGTCATCATTACCATATCGTATCATCCTTCCCACACTTTGATTTTCCTCCACTGCTGGCGGGGGAGGTGGCCGAAGGCCGGAGGGGGTGATGCTGTGCCTATGCCCCCACACGCTGAGAGCAACAGGATAACCAGCAAGAGCGTCAGCTCAGGCTTCACCAGGTTGTCCGGGTAGCGTTGCCTGATTATTCCCTTTGCATCTCCTTTGCATCCTCTTAGTTTTACGCATAAAGTGCCTGTTTCGGCCCTCTGCTCGATACCTCTCAACCCCACCCATGCCAAACCTGAGAGGTTTCAAAGACCACAGGCCTCAACCTCCAGGGTCTGGCAGGTGCTTATCTATACTGTATAACGTCCAAAGGTGCCGAAAAGAGTCGCGGTGAAGCAATCGTCAATCATCAATCAGCCTTCGGCCCGCAGATGTGTTCGCTGGAACAGCCACACCCCAACGGCAAAGTACAGCAGCGATAGGACGGTCAGCGCAATCAACTCGTAGAGCACATCGCCGAAGCCGGCCCCCAGCGTGAAGATCTTGTTGAGCGCGATGGCCGCGTGCGTCGGCGGCAGCAGATCGTTGAGCGCGATGCCTTGCCCGGCAATCGTGAACATCGTCATACGCGGGAGGGGAAAAGCTGTGCCTGAGAAGAACAGCAGGAATGCAAACGGAAAGTTGGCTACCACGAAGGCCTGGGCAACAGTCCTGGCAAAGCAGGCCATCACCAGGCCGATTCCAATGATCGAGAACGTGGTCACCATGCTGATCACAACCGCCAGCCACAGCGGCCCCTGGCTGTGAAAGCCCAGCGCGACTGCGGTCAGGTAGGTCAGAAGCGTCGCGACAATGCTAACCAGCATCAGAACCGCGGTTGTCCCGGCCATCAGCTCGAAGGCGCTCACGCGCGTGATCTGGAGGCGGCGCAGCGTCCCGGCCTCTACCTCGCGTGCAACGGCCATCGAAGCCTGGAAGATCAGCAAGATGGCGCCCATGACCAACAGCCCCGGCACGTAGATCTCGAATTCATTGCGCGTCCCCGATGCGCCGAGCGGCTCTTCCAGGTAGGTAACAAGCGGCTGGTGGTCTGTTGTCACCTGGACATAGTGATCGACGGCGCCGGTTGCCAGGATCGCCGCCACGGGGTAGTAGGGGTTGGTCAAATCGCCCCCAAACGTCAGAGGCACGCTCAACGATGTGCTCCCCTGGCGAATCGCCTGAACGGTACGTGAGAAATCTTCCGAGAAGTCGATGAATACCAGCCCGCTCCGATCTCGCAAAGCTTTTTCTGCTTCGTTGCGGCCGGCAACCGGCTTGACGGTCAACATCGGATTGCCGTCGGCGTAGGTGACGCTCTCGATGGCCTGGATGGCCTCGTCTGCTGCCGACCAGGTTGTGCCATCATCCAGCTCTACGCCCTGGTCCTTGTTGATCACCAGCACAGTGTAGGTAGTCGATCCGCTGGGGAACCACAGCCAGTAGATTAAGACGAACAAAGGCGCAAAGACCAGTGTTAGACCCAGTACCAGAAGGTCGCGGCTCTGCTCGCGCAGGCTTTTGACAAACACGCTCCATATTCTCATTCTCTTAGCCTCCGGCCGGTCAGTTGGATGAACACATCTTCCAGCGTGCTCTCGCGCAGGTGCATTCCGGTGGGCTTCAGACCGGTCTTGTTTAGCTCGTCGATGATCGCCGGCAGCAGATTGACCACATCCCGAGCGTGGACCGTCAATGTACCGTCAGCCGCCTGGACGATAGCCTGCGCGCCCATCTGTTCCTGCAGGGACGCGCTGTAACGCGTCCGCATATCTTCCTCTCCATCGAGAGCGATTTCCACTACATCCCCCTCGCCGATGCTGTTCTTGAGTGCCTCTGGCGTGTCGAGCACCAGCAGCTCGCCTTGGTCGATGATGGCAACGCGGTCGGCGATACGCTCCGCTTCGTCCATATTGTGCGTGGTCAGGATGATGGTCTTGTGCCGCGCCAGCGATTGAATGTATTCGCGTACTTTGACCCGGCTTTGCGGATCGAGCCCGGCCTCCGGCTCATCGAGCACCACGATATCCGGGTCATGTACCAGCGCCATCACCAGATTGAGCCGCCGCTTCATGCCGCCGGACAGCGTGTGGGCTTGCTTGTCGCGCTTGTCGATCAGGTCAAGCTCCTCCAGCAGGCGCTCTCCGCGCTGCCGGGCGACGCGGCCCGGTACATCGTACATCTGGCCGATGAACTCGACCTGCTCGATGCAGGTCAGCTTGCTCCACAAGGTGACTTCTTGCGGGCATACGCCGACGCGCGCCCGGATGTCGGCGCTGCCGCCAGTGATGGGATCTCCATGTACCAGCACTCGCCCCGAATCGGGCCGCAGCAGCCCGCACATCATGTTGATCGAGGTGGTCTTGCCTGCGCCGTTTGGCCCCAGGAACCCGAACACCTCGCCCTCATGCACTTCCAGGCTCAGATCATTGACGGCTACCAGCGATCCGTAGCGTTTGGTCAGTCTGTCAACCTGCAAAACAATCTCAGACATAGATCACATCCTCAAAAACAGCAATGAGCAACGAGTTCTGAGCGACGAGCCAAGATCACTCAATCACTCAATCAACCAATCACCCAATCACCCAATCAATGCCTCTCCCCGCCTGATGCGAAAGATGTGCTCATCACGACATTTGTCGGCCAGCTCGGTGTCAGAAGCCTTGCGCGGGTTGATCCCGCCGAAGACCGGTGCCGCAAAGCCGCTGGCAATCATGACCTGTCGCAGGATCGGCAGGTTGGCCTCATTGTTGGGGATCTCCTCGGCAGTGGCGTGCCAGCGCCCATCCGGCAGCCATACCTCGATGCTTGGAGTGGCTTTGATGTTGCGGTACCAGTCGGAGGTGGACATGGTGACGCAGTATATATCCCCATCGATGATGGTGTAGTTGCACGGCGTCTGCCGCTTAAGCCCGGACTTGCGCCCCGTATGGGTGATCACCATGATACGGCCCACCACGGCAGGCCAGAAGTTGACCCACGGCCCCATCCCCAATCGCCACATCATTAGCATGAATTTATTCACGACCTTGAAGAGCCACCTGATTTTCTCGAAATCTTCCATGGCTTAACGCCTGCCTTTCCTTTTTTGCGCGCCGATTCCCGACAAGACCATATCGAGCATCGCATCCAGCGTCCGTTCCGGCGGCACATCCTCGCCGATCACCTGGAAGTAGGTGTTCAGGTAGGGCAGCAACTGCGCGTCACCCACCACGATAGTCAGCGCGTGGATGATCCGTGTCGTTGCTTCCAGGTCGATGTCCTCCCGAACCTCTCCGCGGGCGATGGCCTGGGTG
This sequence comes from Anaerolineae bacterium, assembly GCA_016928235.1. Lineage (GTDB taxonomy): Bacteria > Chloroflexota > Anaerolineae > Aggregatilineales > UBA3940 > JAFGMS01. Next base: position 10,712 of record JAFGLD010000315.1, read on the forward strand.
AGCATATCTTTGATAGTCTGTCGCATCGAGTTGGCTATTGGACGCACCATCTGATCTCCCAATGCGGGGTCGCCCTGGTAGGCTGCCCGCGCGAAGAAAGCGATCAATCCGGTCATCGTCCGGCTCCACTCGATACCGCCGGTCAGGTACATCATCAGCCCATCGCGTAGGGGCATATCTGCCAGCATTGGGCCGATGCTCTCGAACATGTCGACCATGAAACGCGCACACAGCTCGGTGGCGAAGGTCAGCAGTCCGTCGCGGTTGTTGAAGTACATGTACAGTGACCCGATCGAGACACCGGCCCGCCGGGCCACCTCCTTGATGTTGATCGAAGCCGGCCCCTTCTCGACCGCCTCCTCCAGAATGGCATCGATCACCACCTGCCGGCGGGCCGGGTCGAGGCGGCGGAAGGTGCGGGTCACCAGACCTTTTTCTTCCATCTGCAAGATATGGGTGTGAATCTGTGTCCAATCAGATGTGAGCATATGTGAACCTTTAGTTCATATTATATATCAATGTGGTTCATAGCGCAAGAAGGGCAGTGTATCTAAGCGCGTGTTCGTGCAGGAGACGATTCTGTGAAATCTTGTCTTTTTAACCTTGATGCTACGGCATATAGTCCTCCGAAAACTTGATCATCGAGTTCGCATATTTACGTTTTATGGCTGATCTGCTATTTTGCTCATGGCGCAAAAACCTATCCGGATGACTATATTGGAATTCTATCGATCCGGGAAGATGCGCTATCGATACCATATCGATACCATATCGATACCATATCGATCCTATATCGATCCGGCATTCCCGGATGCTTCATTTCCCAGGGTTGTGATGGGCTATGGTTGCAGCGATAATCGCCTGATTGCCTTTCCCAGCCGCCGGATCCCCTCGTCGATGCGTTCCGGTGTCTGGGCGACGAAATTGAGGCGCAGCCCAGACGCATCGATGGGGGGCTCAGGGAAGAAGTTCCGACCGGGCGCAAAGGAAACACCCTCCTGGCAGGCCAGTGGGAGCAGATCATCGGCCAAAAGGTGGGCAGGCAAGTGCAGCCAGGCAAACAGGCCGCCCTGGGGCGGGACGATATGCGCGTTGGCGGGCAGGTGGCGGTGGATCGCCAACAGCAGGGCATCGCGCCGCTTGCGGTAGATCTGGCAGGAGCGGCGCAGATGAGTCTGGTATCGCCCAACTGTGACGTAAGCTTCCAGTGAACGCTGGATCAGGTTGGAGGTAGCCAGGTCGTAAGTTTGCTTGAATGCAACCAGGCTGTCGTAAACCGGCCCCTCGGCGACCAGGAAGCCGATCCGCAGGCCGGGCATCAGCATCTTGGAAAAGGTGCTGATGTAGATGACCCTGCCGCCCGGGTCGAGCGACTTGAGTGCCGGCTGGGTGCGACCTTCGTAACGCAGATCTCCCACAAAATCGTCTTCCAAAATCGGGATGTTATAGCCGTCTGCCAGCGCGATCAGCCGGCGCCGGCGTTGACTGCTCATGCAGACGCCAGTGGGGTTGTGAAAGTTGGGGATGGAGTAGATGAGCTTTGGGTGGTGCTGCTGAAGCAGCCTTTCGAGCATCTCGACCCGCATGCCGTCCTCGTCGACGGGAATGCCGGCAATCTTGAGATCGAGGGAACGGAACAGGTCCAGGGCCCCGCTGTAGGTGGGGCTTTCGACCAGGATGGCATCGCCCGGCTTGAGAAGCAGATGCGATACCAACGCCAGTGCCTGCTGCGAGCCGGAGGTGATGATCACGTTCTCCGGGCGAGCCGAAAGTCCCTGGCTTGCCAGGATGTGGGCGATGGTGCTCCGCAGTGGGCCATATCCGTTGCTTTCACCATATTCCAGGGTTGCGACATCGCCGGAGAGCAGCACAGACTGGATAGCTTTACGAAAATCCTTGACCGGAAACAACTGAGAGTCGCCGATGCCTTCCGCCAGGCTGATCGGGTCAGGATGCCCGGCAGCCTTGAGCATCTCGTCGGGGAGCGTTTTTTTTGCGCTCTCGTTACGGAAGTGCATCTCCTGCTGCCAGAGCGGCCAGGGTACACTGTGTGCATCACCGGTCAGGTATGGCAGGGGGTAGGGGGGCAAAACGTAAGTGCCGCTGCCCACCCGCGACGCGATCAGTCCATCGGCTGCCAGCTCAGCATAAGCGTTTTCTACTGTGATCCGGTTAATGCCCAGATCTTGGGCCATCTGGCGGCTGGCGGGCAGGCGTGTATCGGGAGGGAGGCTGCCGGACAGGATGCTCTGACGCAAGAAGGTCTCGATTTGCCGGTAGAGGGGGATATGACTCTGTCGATTGAGTGGAATGCGCATCGTTGGGCTCCTGAAAATGACGCCGGGTTGTGGAGGAGGATGTCTCGTTACATCTGCCTCAGCGAGATTTCATATTGGTGTATATAGAGTATGCTGCTTTCTGTCCATCCAATAGGGCCAATTGCATTGTTTTTAGGGTAGACCACTTTATTGGATGGGTCAATGTTCGGTGTGATTGGCTCTGTTTGCTATACCATTTCTCGCTTAGAATGTGCTCAGGTATTTCTAACTGGAGAATAACGATGGAATCCAAGCAAGCCAATCTCACGCGCGGATATGTGATTGCCCTGAGCAGCGCGGTCGTCCTTTCGACCACGGCTATCTTCATCCGTTACCTGACCCAGACCTATCACCTGCCGGCGCTGGTGCTGGCGCTCTGGCGCGATGCCTTTGTTGTGTTGACGCTGCTGCCCGTGATGGGGGTGCTGAGACCTGCTCTGCTGCGGGTGCAGCGCGGGGATCTGGCTTACCTGCTTGTTTACGGCCTGGTATTGGCAGTCTTCAATGCCCTGTGGACTCTCTCGGTGGCAATGAACGGCGCAGCGATTGCTACCGTGCTTGTCAACAGCTCGGCAGCTTTTACGGCCTTGTTGGGCTGGTGGCTGCTTCAGGAGCGCCTGGGTTGGGTTAAACTGCTGGCCGTTGTTTTGTGTTTGGCCGGCTGCGCGGCGATATCGGATGTGCTCGATCCGATGGCCTGGCATGTCAACCTGCCAGGGATTCTGACCGGCGTTGGCGGAGGCGTCTTGTATGCTGTCTACAGCCTGATGGGCCGGTCGGCTTCACAGCGTGGGTTGAACCCCTGGACGACAGTTTTTTACACGTTTGGTTTTGCGTCGGTTTTCTTGCTGATGGCCAACTTGCTGCCGGGCGGTGTGCTCCCCGGCGCGGCAGCACATCTCCGCGATATCTTCTGGCTGGGAGATTCTCTCGGTGGCTGGGGGGTATTGTTCCTGTTGGCGGCAGGGCCGACGGTACTGGGATTTGGATTGTATAACATCAGCCTGGGTCTCCTGCCGTCGAGCGTGGCGAACCTGATCGTCACACTGGAACCTGTCTTTACAGCCGTGACGGCCTATTTTGTGCTTGGCGAGCGCCTGAATGACATCCAGATTTCCGGCAGTCTGGCGATTCTGGCCGGGGTGGTGTTCTTGCGAATCTACGAAGGATGGCCGGCGGGGCGGAACGAGATCGAGACACCCAGACCCATCGGGGCATTATCTGAAGGTCCGGGCGATTGAGGGTTGCGATGCTATCGCCGCGGCTCAATCAAACAATCACCTCAGGGGAGTCCAATCCGGGTTGAGATCATCGGTATTGTCGTCGGTCAGCTGGACAAGCGCCGCTTCACAGCCCGCCTGGGGCGATGCGCAATCGCTGCGGATCAGGTATAGCTCGAAGCCCTTCATGCTCCGATCGGAAGCAAAGACGATGTAACCTCCATCGGGCGACCAGGCCGGTTCGACGTCGGTGGCCTCGCTTTGGGTCATCTGAACCAGATTTTGCCCATCAGCCTCCATGACCCACAAGTCATAATCGCCCTGAGCATAAGACACGAAAGCGATGCGCTTGCCGTCGGGCGACCAGGCCGGATAGGAATCGGATGTACCTGTCCCTGGCAGCGATTGGTAGCCACTCCCATCGGGGCCAATGAGACCGATAACGTAAGGCAGCCCAGGGAAGTCCGAAGCCGCAAAGGCAACCCAATCGCCATCAGGCGACCAGGCCGGGAAGAGATCGTAACCACCCGGCGTCAGCTCTGCGATCTTGCTTTCGCAGGTATCAGGCTGAGATAGGCAGGTGGTCGGCATGGTAACCAGCTTACTGCCATCTACTGTCTCTCGGCTGAAGACGATGTATTTACCGTCCGGTGACCAGGCCGGATTGCGGTCACTGCCCGGGTCGGTCGTCAGCCTGATCGGCTCCTTGTTATTGCCGGATAGGAGATACAGGTCGTCATTGCCTGACCGATCAGAGATAAATACGATCTGGCTGCCATCCGGTGACCATTTAGGTGAGCGGTCGGCCTTGGGGTCATTGGTCAGGCGTGTCAATTTGCCGCTTCGCATCTCCAGCGTGTAGATCTCGAAGTTACCGTCACGATTCGAAGAGAAGGCTATCCGGCCCTGGGAATAGACCGGGATGGTGGTTGCTGTTGGCGTTAGCAGAAGCGGAGAGATGGCGCTGTCTGTGCCATTCGGCGTCACATTGGAAGTGGGCTGGCCGGGTGGCGTTTCTGTACCTGACGTGATAAGGAAAGGGCGGACGGCCAGCGTAACGACGATCGTCAGAATCGTAATGACAATCACCACCAGCATGGTTTGGAGAGAACGTTTCTTTCTCTGGCTGGTGGCCTTCTGATCGGCGGCAGCCTGCATTTTCTGTCGAGCACGCTGAAGCCTCTGATCGATATCTCCTGTCCACTCTTCTTCGACCTCTACCTCTACGACTTCACCCTCTACTTCTGCTTCAACGTTACGAGCCCCACTTCTTTGGAGGAGGGGTAAATCTTCCGGTATTGGGGGAAGGATACCGGTCGGCGTATGGAAAAGTGGGATGAATTCCGATGTGTCGTCGGAGATCGGTGCTACTGGAGGGGGTGGTTCCAGCTCTTCTTCTGTAGAAGACAGGTCGTCCAGGATGGGTTGAAATACGTCCGGTGGCGATGAAGGCTCAGGCGGCAGCGGATCGAGCAGCCCACCTAGACGGCTTGCCAGGTCGATTTCGGGTGCTTCTGTTTCCTGGGTAAAGGGTAGAGCATCTTCGATGAGAGAGAAGTCCCCGGTAGACGTATGGAAATACGGCAGGAAGTCAGACGGCTCGTCGACAGGAGCCTGATCATGTTCGGTGGTGAGTCGGGGAGCGGTTGCTTCTGCCTCTTCCTCATCCGCTGGTGTACCCTTGATGGGGGGAAAAGCCCCGGTGGGTGTATGGAAATGGGGGAGGAAGTCAGACGGCTCGTCGATGAGGTTGTCGCGTTCGATAGTTGCCCTGAGATCTCCC
>JAFGLD010000024.1 GCA_016928235.1 Anaerolineae bacterium
CTTTAATCGATGTTGAGTCTATGTGCGTCATGTTGTTTTCCTCTCTGTACTTCTTCTTCACCGATCTGCATCATACTGCAGATATACCGTGTGAGCCCATATACTACAGATGCGGCTTAAGCCGTCTACTCTCCTAAGCTTGCAACAAGATTGTGGAGAGATTATGAAAAAGCGCGGCATGTTTCATGGAGATATTTAGCCGGCTGACACTGTCCATTGATGGTTTGGGTCACCTATGAAATATAGAGACTGTGTGGGGGATAGGTCATCCCCAAGTTAGGGATCGAGGTAGGGGATTTGTCGGGTGAAACTAGAGAAGGCGCAGCGATCTGGCCCGCTCGACCGCTTCATAGCGGCTGTGAGCATCGAGCTTCTCGTAGATATGCTTGACATGCGAGCGCACAGTGCTGATGGCCACAACAAGCTCCTCCGCAATTTCAGGCACGGAGAGGTCGGTGGCCATCAGGCGCAAGATTTCGATTTCGCGTTCGCTGAGGGGATCGACTAGAGGCTGATCGATGGGGAGATGGACTTTTGGGCAGGATAGGGCAAATGCTGCGAGCAATTGATCGACAAACGCCGGCGCGGTGTCCCGCGCAAGAGGAAGCAACTGTACCAGCTCAGAGTCTTCGTCCAGGAAAGCGCGGACATACCCCTCTGGCGCAGCCAGGCGCAGGGCTTTCGCCAGATAATCCGGCGCCGCCGCTTCGCTGCCCAGCTTGTGCTCCGCCAGAGCCTGTTGGATATGAATGGTCAGAAGATGACGGTGGCGCCCATCCTCCCGCGCAGCACGTTCGAGCTTTGCCAGCAGCGTTTGTGCCTCGCCTGCTTTTCCCAGAGCCAGGAGTACGCGGATGTAACTGGTGTATTCGTGCTTGCGAGTCTGGTCAAGAGGATCGCTGAGAGGGAGTTCTATGCCGTCGGCCCACCTGCAAGCGCCCTGAATATCTCCCTCCTTCAACAGTAGATGGGCCTCTATGGCGGCTCCCGCGCAGCGCCACTCGATTTCACCAACCTGAGAAGACAGGTTTTGGGTCTCCCGAATCATCGCCAGGGCCTCTTGCCTGCGCTCCATCGCATATAGGACCTGCGCCAGCGACTCCAGGCTGTACAGAATCACCAGCGTTGTTGCCGATTTCCGACCGAGATCAAGCCCTGTCTGGAGGTATTGGTGGGCCTCCTCAAGATGATTTGCCTCATAGGCCAGCTCGCCCAACACGACGTAGAGGAGCCCGGCTACCGGGAGTGGATTGTCATATGTGTCCACATACTGTTCGACTCCACATTGGCAGATACCCAGGGCCTCGCGCCGCCGGCCCTGGTAGTTAATCGATATGGCGCGGTGGGCGAGCGCAATCGCAGCGATAATCTGATGACCATGTTTCTGGGCCAAATGATAGGCATCCTGGAAGGTCTGGCTGGCTCCTACTACATCGCCTAAGGCATCCTGTGCGTCACCGAGCACGAAGAGCGTCGCCGTTCGGGTCAGGGGATCGGCATCCCCGATCAGGTCCAGCGCCTGTGGCGCTATTCTGATGACATGCCTGGCATCCGATACAGCACAGCGCAGGCTGAGAACGCGCCCATGATCCACCGGTGAGGCACCGTGCTCCAGGCCGGCTTCAGCTGATTGGATATAGGTGATTGCCGTCTCCGATTGGCCAATCATGAGGAGACACCAGGCCTTGAAAGAAGAAAGCCAGCCATTGTTGCGCACGCTCTCATCCGGCAGCGCATCCAACCAGCCCAGTAAGGTGACAAGCGCACCCTCAGACATGGCACGACTGCCCGCCAGGGTGATCATCCGGACGGCTTCCTTGGTATCACCTGTTGCAGCGGTGTGTGCCAGAATATGATTGACAGCCTCCGGTAGTAGATCGTGCGCTTCGAACCAGTATGCTGCGAGAAGGTGCAACGCTGCTGACTGATCGGGCGCCAGCTCGGTGCGTAGAAAGTCGGCAAACAGGCGATGATAGCGATACCACTCGCGTTGGTCATCGAGGGGGACCAGGAACAAATTGGCTTGCTCCAACTGCCGGAGTATCTCATCGCTGTTGCTCCGGCCGGTTACTGCATGACATAATGGGGCGCAGAAGCGTTCCAGGATAGAGGTTCGATGCAGAAAATCGCGAATGTCCTCTGACTGCCGCGCGAGCACTTCGTCGGCCAGATAATCGATGACATGGCGATTGCTGCCGCTGAACGCGTCGATGAAGCCGGCAATATCGTCTTTGCCTTGCATGGACAGCGCCGCCAAGTGCAGACCGGCGATCCAGCCTTCCGTTCGCGCTTCAAGGGCCGCGATCTCTTTATCGGTGAGCATCAACCCCAGTGCCTGATTGAGAAATGTTGCGGCTTCTTCCTCTGTAAAACGCAGATCATCGGCACGAATCTCGGTCATCTGCCTGCGCACTCGCAGGCGGGGAAGCGGCAGAGGCGGATCGGTTCGTGTGACGATGAGCAAATGCAGTTGCGACGGTTGGTGATCGAGCAGAAATGTAAGCGCGTCATGGATGAGCTTGTTATGGATCAATTGATAGTCGTCCAATACAAGTATAAAAGGGGTGGGAATGACATCCATGTCGTTGACAAGCGTCGCGGCCATCGACTCGATGGGGGGCATCTGTGGTGATCCGAGCAAACTTTGGGTAGCCTGGCCGACACGCTCATCGATTTGCCGGATCGCGGCGATGAGGTAAGCAAAAAAGCGCGCCGGGTCATTATCTCCACTATCCAGAGAGAGCCAGAAAACGGTGCAAGACGAGATACTCTCACTCCGGCTGTGCAACCACTCAGTTACCAGCGTCGTTTTGCCAAAGCCTGCCGGTGCAGCGATGAGGGTCAATGAGTGACCGTGATGCAGCCCGGCCTCCAGCCGCTCGATCAGGCGCGGGCGCGGAACCAGGTGATAGCATGTCCGTGGAATGTGAAGTTTGGTGTTCAGAAGTGGTGTGGTCACGATTATGTAATCTTATCATGCTTCTGCATACCTTCAAATCTTGTGGCCCTCGGAAATGGCGTGGTCGAGTTACATCAGGGTGAGATTGATATTGATCCCTGTAGGTTGGATGGTGGCACAGGCGTGATGGGGTGGACTTTAGAGGCAGGCTTTTGAACTGCCAAACACCCACCACCCAACATCTGATCGACCCAACCACGCTGTTCTCGTGTGCTACCAAATCTGATTGGTGCCCGGATGAACAATCTCAAGCCGGTCTTCGACCGGACGTTGAGTTGGGAGAAGTTTCCTGAGGGGCAACTTTAGAAAGCGGTAGTAGAAGCAGGAGTGCTCCAATGGTAGCAATAATGCCCCAACCAACGATCCATCCGAGAATGAAGCCGAAAGCAGAACCAATCGGCTCGACGAGCAACGGCAAAAGGATGCCCGCTATGCCCCATGCGACGGTGTTCCCGCCGATCCACCAACCCTGTCCTTTGGCTTTTAATCCGATCACTTGTAGGATGCCGATCGCCAGGCCGACCAGGAATCCGCCAAAGGGAGTGAAGGCGAATAAAGGCGCCGATGCCCAACCAAGTGCGCTGGCAACCGCCCACCATCCGCCGACGGGAAGATAGGCGCGCAAGGCAAACCACTGCATGATGCCGATGGCCGCGCCGTAGACAGCCCAGTTGCCAAAGCCTTGATCACCCATTGCGCCGCTGACGGCGCCGCCAAAGGCCCCGCCAATGAAGCAGGCAATCAGCCATTGCACCCAGGGTAGACTCCTCTCGCTGTTGCCCGCAGGTGTGAAGGTCTGGCCAATACTGCCGAGCGCCTTTGGAACAATGTAGGCGATCACTGCGCTGGCGATCATTTTGGTTAACTCGTCCATCTTTTGCTCCTTTTCCCCGCAAACGGATGAGGTGGTAAGGCCCGGAAATAGCATGGTCAGGTGTCACTTCTCAGAAAGCCACCGCTTGTGGCCACGGCTCCCGGCGGGCCTTGGTCCACAGCGTGTTCACATAGCTCAGCGCAAAATGGTTCTGCGCGAGGTGAAGCCAGAACGCGCCCGGCTCGGTAAGCTCAATGTACCCGTCAGTGTGAGCCGCGAGACCGGCCTGTTCCACAATTCTCAGCCATCGACGGGCCTTGGGGGCATCGTGACCCAGTGCCACGTCGAGGCCGTCCAGTGGGATGCGCGTGTCGTAAAAGCGCCAATACAGCCACCACCAACCGGACATCTCACTGGCGAATGGCAGACGCAGGGCGATCGCTGTTCGCCCTTCACCCATTGCGCAGATCCAGCTGTCGAGATCGAAAGTGTTGAGCACAAATCCGTCCGGCAGGTGCGAGCCGGCGCCGGGGCCAATCCCGATATAGCCGTCCCTGGTGACTGACGAGTAGCGTGGAACGGCGCCTCGCTTGAAGCCCCACACGGAAACACGCTCATAGTCATGCTCCGCGCACCACTCACTGATAGCTCTGTAGTGCGCCCGGCGCACGCTCAAATTCGGCATGCGTACATCTGTCAGACGCAGGTATTCGCCCACCGAAGTGTACGGAAATGTGAAAAGCGGGTAAGTTGTCAGCTGGTTCGCGCCAAGTTGCATGGCTCGGGCTAAATCGGTAGTCACGCCGGTAGCAGTCTGACGTGGTAGGGCAAACATGATATCCGCATTGACCGAGGCAAAGTTGCTTTCTGACAGCAACGCCAGGGCGTGCTCGGCGACGAGGGGATTATAGTCACGTCCGAGCACGGCGAGGTTCTCGGTTTGGAATGATTGCACGCCAATTGAAACGAGCTCAACGCCCATATCATGGAGTCGCCGCACGGTTTCATCATCCACATCGGCGGGGTTTGTCTCGATGCAGATGTCGCCTGTCAAGTGGAAGCGCTCACGCACATGCGTCAGCACACGGGTGACACTGCCAAGTGCCAGGGTCGGCGTGCCTCCGCCGATGTAGATACTCGTTATTTCAGTTGGTCCAATTGTTTTGGCCCACCAGTCTATCTCGGCGAGTGCTGCTCTGGTGTAGGGCTCTATAAGAGGCTCGCGATACCGGACTTTGGTATAAGGACAATAGGGACAAGAGTGCCGGCAGAAGGGCACATGAAGATACAGCGAGGTGCGCTCGATGTGCGGCGGCGTCCAGTCTGGTGACGGCGGCTCGAAGACCCATCGCTGATCGGGCCCCACGAGATAGCGGCGGGCAGCGCGCGTGATGACATGTGAAAAGGCGTGGGCTAGACTGTTCACCAGTACCTCATCATGCCGAGCAGCGCGCTCGGTCGCAGGCGTTGAAACTCGGTAAGCTCGGTGCAGGCCGCATAGCCGCAATCCTCACATACCTCGTCGGAGGCGCGACAGCATACCGACTCGCCGTCAACATCCCTCACCGAAGCCACGCGAAACCGGCGCGGCCAATGGCCGGATTTCAGCGCCAATAGACCCGCCCTGGAGTTGAGCACCGGCCGTCCGGCCCGGATGCAATCGAGGAGCCGGTCAATGATCGGCGCGCGCTCCTCAGCGGTCAGAAACAGCTCGTCACGCCCGTAGTAGGGCGTATGGAAGTAGAACATGACACCGATGATAGGGAATTTTGTTTCATCCACCCATTTCAGAAACGGCTCGACGCCCTGTGCAGTATTGCGATCAATCACGTAGATGACGGCGATCCTGGGGTGTGAGCTTACACAGATGGCGTGCTCGACCTGGTGAAAGTGATCCCCGCGCCGCATGTCAAACGTGCCGGGCAATCCATCCATACTGACCCAGACAAGATCGGCCGAAAGCTCGATTCCAAGCAGACCATTGGTGTAAATATGCACATGGAAGAAACCAATCCGTTTTGCCTCGGCAACTGCGTCCTTGATGGTGTGGGTTGCGTCGTGCCACAGCATAGGTTCTCCGCCGCTGAAGTACAACTCGCGGAATCCACGCTGCCATGCATCCTGCATCGCAGCAACCAGTTGATCCCAGGTCATGTCAGGCCGGCCGGTGTTGGAGACGTGGCAGCCACGGCAGGCAAGGTTGCAGCGATCCGTTACTGCAATGCCATAGATGAGCGGTTCCGGGCGCTGTAGCATGACAAAACGCCACACGAATGGAACATAGAATCGGAACCTGTGCCACAGGGTGTTGCTGCCCCCCCAGGCACCTCCTCGATCATCGCCTGATGGTTTCAGCGCATTATGCATAAATGTTCAGCACGTCTCTTTTCAATAATCTGGGGACAAGACTGCCGAAGTCTCTGTATAGCCGATCTCGTTACGAGGCGATCTTGTCGAAGACTTCGGAAGTCTCCCCCGCTTGCTATAGCCTAAATTTCGCACGTTGTATGACCGTCTTTGGTGATCAGTTTTCAGTGATCAGTGAACAGTTTTTAGCCTCCAATTGCAAGTCTCCAGCGTTGGCAGTGCGAGACATTGGCGTATGAGAGCGTTCCAGAAAATGCCATATAGAGTAGTAGAGAACTGTGAACTATAAACTGTTAACTGTAAACTC
>JAFGLD010000025.1 GCA_016928235.1 Anaerolineae bacterium
CTAAAGCGGTTGCCCAACCGGTAATCGTATTTGTCAATCGTGATCATCAAGCCAACGTTTCCCTCCTGGATCAGATCGGATAGGGGCAGACCCTGGTTGCGATAGCGTTTGGCAATACTAACCACCAGCCGGGTATTGGCACGGCTTAGGTGCTCTCTGGCTGCCTGGGCATCTTTGATGATATCTTCCAGCACTTCGACTTCCTCTGAGGCAATGCTTGTTTTCTCGCCCAGCCGCTTCTGGGCTTCTCGACCACGCTCGATGCGCTTGGCAAGCATGACTTCTTGTCCGGCGGTCAGGAGCGGTTCGCCGGCCATCTGCCGGAAATACACACTCACTGTATCATCTACCGGAACGTGATCGATATCTTCAATCACAACCTCAGCTTCTGGAAACAATGCATGCCTCTTTTCACCGACTTGTAGAGCAGGCACATCGTTTTCTCCTACAGGCATATCTTCAAAGTCCTTCCGCTTATTCTCTCGCGATATTGTATCTATTCATGCAACTCAAAGAGGGTATGTTGATCTCGATATTGAGCAGCATACCCTCCTGCGTTCTTATGTGTCTCTACGGCCAGCCTACTCGTCGGATTTTCGCATACTCTTGAGCCAGCGTTCGACCTCCCTCGCGGCAATGTCGCGGCAGCCCAATCCGAAAGCTAATGCGGCGGCTACCACAATACCACCCAGAGACAATCCGAAAGCCAGGTTGATGATGTCGTTAGCGATACCGGTCTGGCGCATGGCAAGTGCGGCGGCGAATATGACTATGGCCATCCAGGTAGCTTGTGCGACGAAGTTCGACTGTGGACTATTTGCCGATTGGATGACCGATCGGGCAAGATTGGCCAGATACAGTCCTAGGGCGAAAACCACCACTGCCAGCCCCACCTGGCCTGCAAAACTAATGAACTGTGCTGTCAAGTCGGCGACCACAGCAAAGCCCAACAGGTTGGCTGCCTCGACCGCTGAGAAGAGCATAATGCCAATCAGCACCAGATAACCAACAATCTCAGAAGGCGTGCGCTGGCCTTCGGTTGGTTCCTTGCCCAGGCCTAGCAAGACCATCACGCGGTCAAAACCAACGCCTGCCAGGACATTACTTACCAATGTGGATACCAGCCGGCCAACGAAATAGGCGATGGTGAGCACTACCGCCGCGCCAAGGACAAGCGGAAAAGCAGCCAGAATAGCTGTTAACATGCGGGTCGATGGCTCAGATATGGCTTCGATTTGCAGAGCATTCAGTGCTGCTATGACTGTCGGAAGCAGAATCAGAGCATACACAATCGTGCCGATAACGGCGGAGAGTGTGTGTGCGCCCAGAGCTGTCTTTAGCCCAACACGCTCGCCCAGTCTATCCGCTCCGCTGGCTGCTAACAGGTTGGTAACAATCTGGCGTACTACACGTGCGATGAACCAGCCAGCCAATAGGATGAGACCGGCACCGAAGATATTTGGTAGGTATGCCAAGATTTGCTCGACCATACCCTGTACCGGCTCAAGCAAGCCTTGCATGTTGAGCGCACCAAGAATGGCTGGCAAGAACAGGAGGAAGATGAACCAGTAAATGACGTTGCCAAGTGTATCGCTGATGGATACTTGATCGGGAGCAGCGATGCCTGCTTGGTTGCTCAACCGCTCATCCAATCGAGTGGTTTTGAACAATCCCCTGATGAGAAACCGTACGATGCTGGCAATGATCCAGGCTATGAGCAGCAAGATGGCAGCCCCCAGAAGCTGGGGGATGAACGCAAATAGTTGTTCCAGCAAGGCATTGATCGGCTGGGTAGCGGCTGTCAACTGGAGTGTCTGGAAGAAACCCACCAGCACAAAAAGCATGATCAACCAGAATACGCCACGCCCAACCCAGCGGCTCACATCAGCTACCCGCTGGGCATCCGAACCGGTCCATTTTGCAATGCTCTCCTGCAAACGCGTTCGGTTGAATGCGGCGCGAACCAGTGCGGCTACTACCAGCGCTACGATCCAGCCTACAAGTAGAATGAGCAATGCAAAAGCCAGATTTGAGAGACTGCCACCAATGGCTTGAGAAATCTGCGCCAACAATTGCTGAATGAAATCTTGCATCTCGAAATCCTCCTTAATATATGCTTGCAGTCCCTGACCATTGAGTCCGCAGAGACCGCTTATGCGCTTTTTCTGCTTGGAACAAACCTAGTGTGTGGGGTGTCTTGTTCGTGCTGTTGACTGCCCCTGCTCCGACGAACTTCTCCTCAGCGTAGCAGATCTGTGATAAATAAGTTCCAAAGAGAATCTAAACAGAATCTAAAAACTCTTTATCAGTGGATGGCAAGCCTGAGCGATGGTCTTGCAGGAGATCAATTGGCGGGATAAGCAGTGACGTGTTTCGTGGAGTAGACAAAAGGGGCCACAGTACACTGTGGCCAAAAGCACTGGCGTGATCATACCATGATATTGATTTGAGGGATGGTTACTCAGAGAGAGTGAGGTGAAGGAGAAGAATGTAAGGAATAGCCTACACCCGATACGGTTTCAAGAAAATCCCTGTATCGCGTGCCCAACTTATCGCGGATACGGCCCATATAGATATACAGATAATGGCTTTCATCTCGATATTCTGGCCCCCACACCTCGACCAGCAGCTCTTCGTGAGTGACCACACTATCGAGTTTTCTCGCTAACACTGCCAGCAGCGCGAATTCGGTACCTGTAAGCTGAACATCAACACCCCCTACAAAGACCCTACGTGCCTCCAGAGCGATAGTGAGATCACCAATCTCGACGCTGGGCTCGGTCTCACCTCGAATACGTCTTGCAGCACGTCTGAGAACCGCCTGTAGGCGAGCGATCAAGACCGGTGGCGAAAAGGGCTTGGTTACATAATCGTCTGCCCCAGCATTGAGAGCCCGGATCATGAGATCCTCCTCATCATGAGCGGTGAGGACAATAATGGGAACATCTGACTGCGCCCGAATCCAGATGCATATGTCAATGCCATCAATATCAGGCATCACCAGATCGAGGATGATCACATCCGGCCATGCCTGTTTGAGGTATCGAATAGCTTCAGTCCCGCCAGATACGTCATCTACGACAAAGCCACGGCTCTCCAGGTTCACCCTGACGAGCTTGCGGACTGCGGGTTCATCATCGATGATCAGGGTTTTTGTTGCCTTAGTCGCACTTTTTGACAATCGTCATGCCTCACAATGTGATTTTCTCACTAAACTACCTGAGCCACAATTGCCTTGTGAGAGGACTATTCCATATCCATGCTATACGATTATGCAAACTTCATTTGATTCACCCACAAGAACCGTATAGCATCGGTCGAAACTTCGCGCGGCTCTCAACACCCGCATAGGTATGCCGGGCATGATGGGATTGTACAACCAGCCCCGAACGATGTCCAGCAGACAGCGACTGTTGGCGATGTCAGTTGCATATTGAAGCTCAGCCGACTGCTTTTTGTCTGTTGGACACGGAGGAGCGCCATGTACTGCATCGATATCTTTCTTGGATTCAAGTATCAAGTGCGATGCACCTTTCTTCGAAGGCGCTGACCACTTGACTTTGAACCGCTCCGGGTGCTTCTCGATGAATTGCAGCAGGTTCTTGCAACCGAAGCGTGAAGGCTGGAAATCCGCAAAGGCCTGATTCAGATAGCTGCCGATGTCACCCAGATGCCGCCAGCCATAGGCTTTGGTGGTCGCCCTGACGACCGCTTCAATGGCCACGATGACATCTTGCTCGGTGTAATCAACGAGTGGC
>JAFGLD010000316.1 GCA_016928235.1 Anaerolineae bacterium
ATTTTAAACTGATCACTACGATTGTCGTTCAATCGTCGAGCACTGAAAACTGATCACCTGCCAATGTTAAAAACTTGATCATCGAGTGATAGAAAACTGATCACCCCTGTCGCGCAGCACAAATACGGGGTTATCGAGAGATAGCAAGTTTTGCGATACTGCGAGTAGAGTCATTCGGATAAGTTTTGCGCCATCGGCAAAATGGCAGGTAAGCCGTAAAACGTAAATGTGTGAATATGTAAGAAATCGCTACTGCAAGCAGACGTTCATGGACACATTTTTTACATATTTAACTGTCTACATATTTGCTTGTCCTGTGTGAGTGTTAACCGAAAACTCTTCCGGAGAACTATAGCTTTTCAGATAATGAGTTGAACAAAGTCACGTTTCTCGTAAGCACAAAGCTGTCCGGAACGTTTTCTGAAAAGCTATAATATATGAGAATGCTTGTATTTCCCGTCCTGGTTGCCCCTCTGTTTCAGCCTGTGTAAAATCGCCGGATAGTTGAATCTCCCAAAATGGGAACAGACAACCGTAGTTGATTGGTTGCTTGCGGAACAATCGTCGATATGCAGGAATGTTCACCATCGCGAAAAAAGGTGTTGACTCGGCACTCGTTGCTCAGTACGATTTTTAATGCTTTGTTTGTTGCTATTACCAGAAAGGGCTGTCCCATGACCAAGAAGGAATCCGAGGTTGTTGCTTTACAGCGCCCACATAAACCCCGGCGCCGCTTCCGGTGGTGGCTGTTGATCCTGGGAGTGCTGACGTTAGTTCTTTTGGGCGGGCTGGGCTACCTTTTCCAGTATCGCATTGCCGATTGGTTCAAGCCGGTTCCGACCCTCGCGCCGACGCCCTCCGGTGGAGGGGCTCCCGGAGTGCTTTATTCTTCCGATTTCGAAGATCCTGATGTGGTCTCCGATTGGGAGATATTCAAAGACGGCTTTATAAGATCCGAGATCACAGAGGGACGGCTGGTCGTGGGTGTCAATGCGCTGGCCGATACGGGCGCCTGGTCAGGGTTAGGCTATACATTTGACGATTTCGTGCTTGATGTTGACGCGACCAAGCTGGAAGGCCCGGATGATAATGGCATTATCATTGTTTTCCGGGCGGCCAACAAAGAGAATTATAACCGCTTCGATATTTCCAGCGATGGCTATTATTCGGTCAGCAAGATGCGAGAAGGTATTCAAATGACTGTTAGTGGATGGAATATATCATCGGCTATTCAAACCGGAGGGGCGAACAACCACATTCGCTTGACGGCCATCGGCGATACATTCCGCTTCGAGGTCAATGGTGTTCAATTGAAGCTCTGTACAACTACCGGTGTTGACGTGAAACCGCTTTGGGATCGCAACAACCCTGACCAGTGCTTGGGTGGTGATCTGGTTGATGCCTGGCAGGATTCGGATCTGCCGGGTGGCAGGATTGGGCTGGGCGCGCAGGGCATCGTGGGTTCTGACGGCGAGAGCACAACATCGGCCGTTGCGACTATCGGCTTCGATAACCTGGTCATCAAGTCGCCATGACTGCGCATAAGATCGTCTTGGATTACGTCGGTTGCCGTCTCAACGAGGCCGAGATCGAGCAGATGGCGCGCCGGTTTGTCTGCCATGGCGACGTGATTGTCCGGGACGCGGCAGAGGCGGATGTGATCGTCCTGAATACCTGTGCTGTTACCGGCGAAGCGGCTCGCAAGAGCCGCCGGATGATCGCCCGGGCCAGACATGCCAACCCGAATGCTTCTATCGTGGTGACCGGCTGCTATGCCGAGCTTGCGCCTGAGAAACTGGCTCATCTGCCGGGCGTTGTCCAGGTGATTGGCAACCGGCAAAAAGATGATCTGGTCGATCTTGTTGTTGGGGAGGGCGCGCTGCTCGATGCGCGTGAGATACTGCGTCCCGGCTCATTAGGGCGGACGAGGGCCTTTGTCAAGGTTCAGGATGGTTGTGATAATCGATGTGCCTTTTGCGTGACGACGCTGCTGCGCGGCAAGGGACATAGTCGCCCACCCGGCGAGATCATCGAAGAGATCAGGTTGCTGTTGGAAGCGGGCTATCAGGAGATCGTTCTGACTGGTGTCCACCTTGGCTCTTATGGACACGAACTTGGTCGGCCCCAGGGGCTAAGAGAACTGGTCGAGGTGCTGTTGGCGCGAACGGATGTGCCTCGTCTGCGCCTTTCTTCCCTGGAGCCCTGGGACCTGGATGGCGGGTTCTTTGACCTGTGGGCCGATCGGCGCCTGTGTCCGCATATCCATCTGCCGTTGCAGTCAGGCTGCGATGCAACACTGCGGCGGATGGCTCGACGCACCACACAGGCATCATTTGCCGCGTTGGTCGATGCTGCCCGTAAGCGCATCCCCGATCTGACCATCACGGGTGATGTCATCATTGGCTTTCCCGGTGAGACTCAGGCCGAATTTACCGAGTCGCTGGCCTTTGTCGAGGCAATGGGGTTTGCGCGGCTGCATGTCTTCACCTACTCATCGCGGCCCGGCACGGCTGCTGCGCGGATGTCTGATCATATCCCCCTAGCCGTCAAGAAAGAGCGTCTCATCCGAATGATGGCGCTCTCGGATCATCTGTGGCACGCCTGCCGGCAGCAGCATGTTGGGCGCATCTACGATGTCTTGTGGGAATCGGCCCACGGAGATGCTCCGGAGGGTTGGGTTTGGTCAGGATTGACGGATAACTATCTCCGCGTTTTTACGGCTGCTCCAACCATGCTCAATAACACGATCACGTCGGCCAGACTGACCGGGTTGGCCAAGGGCGGCTTGCAGGCTGTCATATGCTGATCACGTGGATGCAAGTTGGCATGATATTGTTTCGTTACTCATTGCACGTTGCTTTTTCAGGAGGGTATTTCTATGCAGATGTCCATTGTCAAGATCGATAAGCCGGAAGATACCAATTTCGTTTTGGGACAGAGCCACTTCATCAAAACTGTCGAGGATATGCACGAGGCATTGGTCACCGCGGTGCCGGGCATCAGATTTGGCCTTGCTTTCTGCGAGGCTTCCGGGCCATGCCTGGTGCGCTGGTCCGGCACCGATCAGGCTATGATCGACCTGGCCTGCAAGAATGCCGAGGCCATTGGAGCCGGGCATAGCTTCATCGTTTTTCTTGGCGATGGCTTCTTTCCGATCAACATTCTCAATGCGATCAAGCAGATTCCTGAGGTATGCCGCGTCTACTGCGCAACAGCCAATCCGGTCGATGTGGTGATTGTTGAGACGGAGCAGGGCCGAGGCATCCTGGGTGTGGTCGATGGCTTCAGCCCCAAGGGCGTCGAAGGTGAGGCGGATATTGCGCATCGTAAGGAATTTTTGCGTAAGATCGGCTACAAAGCGTGACCATTTCGGCGGCATGTCTCAGCCTGAAAGACTGGTATTGACGGTAGGAGGGCGGTAAATGCCGGCAGAGCCGATGGTGAATAGTTGTATGTTCTGTGACATTGTGGCGGGCCTACGCCCATCGACCAGGGTTTACGAGACGGAGACTGTCCTGGCATTTCGGGATATTCAGCCGGCTGCTCCAACGCACATCTTGATCGTGCCCAAGAAGCATATTGCCCGGATCGTCGATATTGCGGAAGATGATGTTTGTCTGATGGGGGAGTTGTTACTGGCTGCAAAGGTGGTGGCCGAACAAGAGAGAGTCGGTGATGGCTTCCGATTGGTCTTTAATAATGGCGCCACTGCCGGACAGTCGGTATTCCACATTCACATGCACTTACTGGCTAATCGACGCATGGGGTGGCCGCCAGGCTGATCGATGTAGGGGTTATAAGAGTCTGGCGGAAGGAGAATGGGTGCTCAATTCCGGTGTCTCTCCCGGTTTCGAATGCCTCTGCCTGCTGACCCCTTTGGCACACGATTCTGGGCTATGGTAGAATGATCGCATACATAAATGTACTGGCTAAGAGGTTCAAACCGCGGAAGAGGAATTTGAGGCAGAAAAACGATGAGCGTAGCAACTAACACCATTTCGTCACAAGAAATTATCCACCGCCAGATTCGGGAGCGGCGCATGGTTGATCAGGTGGGCCGGGTCAGTCTGGCGATTTTTTTGTTGCTGACGGCGGTCATCTATGTAGTCATGCCTCTTCAATCTGCATCGTGGATATCACAGACTCCCTTCCTGGGAGTTTTTGTCGAATATCCGGCCACTGTCAATTACGATAATACGCGCGCTTTCCTGCCTGTGTCATCGGAGCCGGTGCTCCACAATGGGGATACTATCGTTGGTGTCGAGGGTACGCCTGTTCAGATGGAGAATGATATCTATACGATCCTGCGCCGGTACTCTGTAGGGGATACAATCCGGTTAGATATCAGGCCGCATCGGCAAAATGAACTTCGCCAGGTTGATGTTACCTTGAGCCGATTTCCGCTGAGTGTAGCGATTGGTCTTTTCGCGGTGCCGTATATCGTTGGTATTGTCCATATCGCTATTGGATTGTGGGTTTTTCGCAATCGGCGAGAGCAGCCCCTCAGTCGTGCCTTTTTGTTCTTGTGCTGTACCATTGCCGTTATTCTGGCCATACTTTTTGATATCTGGACAACCCATACATTCAACTGGATATGGAATGCTGCGTTTCCTGTGGGAGCAGCTATGCTGATCACTTTTGCATTGGTGTTTCCAACGGAGCTTCCAGTGGTCGCCCGCCGGCCCATGTTGCGCTGGGCACCGATTCTGATCGCAGTGCCGCTCATGATTTGGGGACAGGCACTGTTCTTATTACCGGTGTCACAGGCACGGTCAGACTTCTTTGGGAGTGTGATGTATACCGCGGCGGCAGTTGGAATGCTGGTGTTCCTGCTGTCATTGCTGTTACGGTCTTTCTTTGCGCCTTCTCCTTCTGCGCGCGAGCAGTGCCGTGTGGTGCTGGGCGGTTCCATCTTGGCGTTCGTGCCGTTGGTGATAGGCTTCGTGTTTCCTGTCGAGAACATCCAGCTCGGGTGGTTTTTGCTTGTGTTCCTGCTCTTCCCTTTTGCCGTTGCTTATAGTATCGTGCAATACAGCGTATTGGATACAGGACGTGCCTTGAGCTTCGCCGCGACATACAGCGCGGTGGGCATTGTTTCCACTGTTGGTTATTGGTGTGTAGTAGCCGGCCTCCTGTTTATCACAACGGCTTTGGTAGAGACCATTGCATCAAACCCTATCTTGATCGGCTTGCTGGCTTTTGTGCTGGTGGCGGGTTTCCAGCCGCTGCGAAACCGGCTGCAGCGCCTGCTCGATGACTTCTTTTTCCGCACGCGCGGCGAATATCAAGAGCGCCTGACGAACTTCCGCCACGAGCTGACTCAATCTACTGGTCTGGGTGAAGTTGTCCGGCTGCTGAAGCAGCAGATACGGGAGACACTCAGACCAACCCATACCTACATCTTCCTGCGCGATCCCTATTCGAGCAACTTCATCGCTGTTGGGGAGGGGAGCCGCCCCGATACGGACATCCGGTTTGAGACGCAGAGCGGCCTGGTACATGCCCTGAGCACGACACGTGACATCATTTTCCTGGAGCTGAACAAGCCGCTGCCTCCAGAACTGATCGAGGATCACGCCCGGTTGGCCGTCCTCCGTACACCGGTCCTGGTGCCTCTACACGGTCAGGAGCGTCTGGCAGGCTGGGTAGCCGTCAGCAATAAACGTTCCGGCGAGGTCTTCACCGTCCAGGATTTGCGGTTCGTGCAGGCGCTTGCTGAGCAGGCCTCACTGGCTGTCGAGCGTGCCCAGGTGATTGGTGACCTGGAGCGCCGTGTCCGTGAGCTGGATGTGCTGAGTCAGGTCTCCCAGGCGGTGAACTTCACGGCCGATCAGGATGTGCTGATGGAGTTGATCTATGCGCAGACCAGTAAGCTGCTCGATACGACTAACTTTTACATTATTATCCATAATGCTTCGCGGGGAGCACTGAGTTATGCCTTCTTCCTGGAAGGGGACGAGCGTTTCCAGGAACACGAGGGTGAAGTGTGGCCGGATAACATTGGCCTGACTGCTGAGGTGATACGCACAGGGCGTCCCATTGTCACGGAGGATTATCGCGCCGAATGTGCGTTCCGCAATGTCGATCCGGGCGATGGCAGACATTACGCCTGGATGGGAGTGCCGCTCAACGCAGGCGCTACGACACTCGGCGCGATGGTGGTGGGCAGCTATACGCAGGGCGTGATCTTTACTGACGATCAACTCAAGGTATTCTGGGCAATTGCCGATCAGGCGGCCAGTGCTCTGGACAAGGCTCGCCTGTTCCGTGAGATCGAGACCCGCGCGCGACAGCTCGCCACGCTGAACGATATCAGCAAGGAGCTGTCGTCCACACTGGAGTTGGAGAGTCTGCTGGAACGGATCATGAAAAGCGCCGTCGATATCCTTGACGTGGAAGCCGGTTCACTGTTCCTGATTGCCGAGGATACAGCCGATCTGGTCTTCCGGGTGGTCGAAGGTGGCGCCCAAAACCTGGTTGGGACGCGCATCCCATCGGGCAAAGGCATCGTCGGCGAGGCAGCCAATACGGGCAACCCGGTGATCGTCAATAACGTCTTACAGGACCAACGCTGGTTCAGTAACGTTGATCGCGAGACGGCTTTTCAGACACAATCCTTGTTGGCCGTTCCGCTTCGTATTCAGGATCGCAGCATTGGTGTGATCGAAGTCATCAACAAGAAAGATATGACCCCCTTTGGCCCAGAGGATGCTTCTCTCTTGACCACCTTTGCGGCTCAGGCGGCTGTTGCTATCGAAAATGCCCGGTTGTACGAAGCAACCGACGCTGAGCTGTCTGCGCGTGTCGACGAGCTTCAAAATCTTCAGCGTATCGATCGGGAGCTGAACCGCACATTACGCTTCGACCGGGTCATCCGGATTACGTTGGATTGGGCGCTGCGCACGACCGGCGCGTCGGCCGGCGCTATAGCGATGTTCAATATCGACAACACCGATGTCGAGATTGTGACCAGTGCAGGGTATCCGGCTGAAGTCATGGAGGCTCAAACAGGAGAGCCAATGGCTAAGGATAGAGGCATCGTGGGCCGGGTATTGTCCAGTGGAAAACCCGACTTCTCCACCAACCTGTCGAGTGACCCTGACTATCTGCCATTTGGCGAGAGCAAGAGCGTTGCCCAGATCACCGTCCCGATCTTGCGGGCTAACCAGCCGATCGGTGCTTTGGTGATCGAGAGTGATATCCCAGGTTTGTTAACCACGCAGGACTTCGAGTTTGTCCAGCGCCTGGTCGAGCACGCGGCTGTTGCTATCGAGAATGCCCGCCTGGTACAGGAGATCGAGAATGCCAACCGCGCCAAGACCGACTTCATCTCCTTTGTCTCGCATGAGCTTAAGAATCCAATGACCTCGATCCGGGGCTATACCGATCTGCTGAAGGGCGGTCAGGTTGGGCCGGTAACCGACATGCAGGCTCAGTTCCTGGCGACGATCAGGGCCAACGTCGACCGTATGACCCGCCTGGTTTCCGATCTGGCCGATGTGGCCCGCATCGAGAGTGGGCATCTGAAGCTGGAGATGTCGCCCATCTCGGTCAAGGATGTCGTTGAAGAGACGCTGCGCGGTCTGCAAGGGCAAATCGAAGAAAAGAAGCAGGATCTCTCTGTTGCGCTGGATGAGGAGCTGCCACCGATCTTCGCCGACCATACGCGCATGGTGCAGGTGCTCACCAATCTGGTCAGCAACGCCCACAAGTACACCCCGGATAGCGGTAAGATCTGGGTTGGGGCGCAGTTGGAGACGGTTGCTCATGCGGAAACCGGCCAGGAGCAGCGGGTGATCCATCACTGGGTGCGTGATACGGGCATCGGGATGACTTCTGAGGATATGGAGAAGCTCTTCACCAAGTTCTTCCGAACACAGCAAGGTAAAGACATGGCGCAGGGGACAGGGTTGGGCCTGAATATCACCAAGAGCCTGGTCGAGCGTCATAATGGGACGATTTGGGTTGAGAGTGAGGCGGGTGCTGGGACGACCTTCCACTATACGGTCCCGGTAGCCACGGAAGAAGCTCAATCACAACAGCAAGAAGCAGCAGAATAGCAGGAAACAAGCTGATCGACTTGCAGGGGATTAGACGCGGAAAGACGCGGATTGCGCAATGATGCTGCCGGCAAATAGGCTCGCCCCCTACTTTGACGGTGATCCGTATAGAGATGTTCAGCCATGTATGAGCCGGCTCACTTGATAAGTACATCACCCATCACGTTTCATTTCTTACTCATTGCCCGGCTCTGTTTTCAAAAATAGGGTCAGCGACACCAATCGGGCGGGTCTGAGACCCGCCTCTTTGCGTGTTACGCATGGTTGATCATCCATCAACACATCAGAGAAACCGCCAGAGTTCACGTTGATGGCTATCTCCTGTATAATCGTTCTCATGAAGTTTCAAATCACCATTGAGTGAGCGTTTTGCTGTATGCGCTACTGTTGGCAGGCTGCTGTGCGGATGTATTCCTCCCTGTAGCCTGGCCATGCACCGGCCATTGATAGGATGACGGCAAGGCCTGTTGGTGGCGTGATTGTTGGTAGCGCGTAGACAGGAGAGATCGGGAAAACGTTGTGCGATGCAGGAAAGTGCCCATTTGAATACTCCTGCGGAAAGGCTTTCCCATGCGCCTGCTGACTTCACTGTTCTCGCCTCCCGTCGATACCTGGGGCGGACTGACACGGGCTATTGCTGTGGCGCAGGCGGCTCAAGAAGCAGGTCACGAAGTCGCCTTTTGTGCTTCGGGTTATCTGGAAGCCGGTTTGATACAGCGTGGCTATACGGTGTACCCCATCCCACCGGCGACAATGTTTGGCCTGCCTGCGCGGATATCCTATGTGCTTGGACATCGGTCTTCAAATGTATCGGCGCGAATCCGCTCGATGCTGTCCGTTGGCAATTGGTGGATGGCGATGGTGCTGTCCGGGATGGCACGGGCCGATTACCTGCGGCGGTTGGTGCAGGCCGAGCTGGAGGCTGTGGGGGACTTCCGAGCGGATGTACTGTTGACGGATGGCGATCCCGGTGCCTATCTGTTGGCTGTTGTGACCGGGCTACCGCTGGTTTCGACTTATGCTCATGTGGTGACGCTTGGTATCGATTCCTGGTCGTGGAGGCTGATGCGCCGCGCGGCAATATCTACGTTGGCTTACTATGGACAGCCGTTCCACGCGCCGGACAAACTGTACTTCGACCCCTCGATTCTGAAGATCGTTCCCTCGATTCCTGAGCTGGATGGCGCCGATCCTGATCGACCTGACGTGTGCTATGTTGGCCACCTGCTGGACGGCATCGAGATCGAAGAGCCGGGCGACTGGCAGCTTGAGTCCGATCATTCCTATGTGTTCGTCTATGTAGGTGTGGGCTCCATCGGGCTGGACAAGATGGAGAAAGTACTGTCGCAGGTCTTCCCGACCAATAGCGGATTAAAGTGTCTGGTTTGCGCTCGCGGCATCAAGCGTCCATACCGGCTCAATGAGGTGGAGTTCCGATCTTACTTCCCGGTTGAGACAGTGCTTACCCGGTGCCGCTGGATGCTGTGTCACGGCAGGCAGAATACGGTGATCCAATCGCTGCGGCGGGATGTTCCATTGATCATTTTCCCCGGCTCGGTTTTTGAGCAGCGATTCAATGCCAGGAAGGTTTGGGAGACAGGCGCGGGCGTCATGGGGGAGTCGGGCGAGTTCACGCCCAGGTGGATCGAGCAGGCAATGGAGAAGCGCGATGAATGTGCTCTACACGCCACCCGATTGGGCGAATGTATCCGGTCGTACGGCGGGGCACGGGCAGCTGTTGATGCAATTGCCGGGTGGAGGGGGTAGGTGTAACCTACTCATTGTGTCTTCGGTTTTTGACCTGTAGGTGACGACTTTTGAGAATAGGAGTGACAAACTGATGACCTCTCTTTTGCAGGTTCTTGGATTTGCCGGTAGTTTGCGTCGGGGCTCGTACAATGCGGCGCTTTTGCGCGCTGCCGGCGAGCTGTTACCGGAGGGGATGACGTTGGAGATCGCCGATTTGTCATCGATCCCGCTTTACAACGAGGATGTTCGTGACCAGGGCTATCCTGAAGCAGTACAGGCGTTACGGGATCACATTGTCGGGGCCGATGCATTGTTGATCGCGACACCTGAATATAATGGCTCGATCTCTGGTGTGCTAAAGAATGCCTTAGATTGGGCTTCCCGCGCGCCCGGCTTGCCGTTGAAGGAAAAGCCGGTTGCTATCATGGGAGCTTCTACTGGCAACATGGGATCCGTCAGGGCTCAGATGCACTTACGGCATTTGTGTTCTTATATGAACATGTTTCCACTCAATAAACCCGAGGTGCTGGTGGCACAGGCCCAGGACAAGTTCGATGTTGATGGACGGCTGATCGATGAGGTGACGCGGGGTTTTCTGTCCGATCTGCTGATTGCTCTGGCAGATTGGACACGGCGGGTGAAGAAGGCTGAGTGATGAGAACCAGGTGATGGATGCCGGGTGATAATCTAGCGGTTATAATCCCGGCAAATATACACAGAGGTTTTCATGACGAGACATCAGCGAATATCCCTTGGAATGACTCTGGTGAGCCTGGCACTGGCTGCACTGGCTTGTAGTACACCTGTGGTTGAGCCAACACCGACCGTGCCATCGGAGACCCCGGCGCCTACGGCAACGTGGACACCGGCTTACTCGCCCACGCCGGATTTGCCGCCGGGCTGGGTTCCCTATCGCAGCGAGATAGTGCAGATCAGTCTTTACCGTCCATCCGATTGGGTGGTGACATCTTACGACGAGCCTCGAATCGATCTGACAGAGGAGCAAGGACGGGGCTGGATCGAGATTGCAATGCTGGATGAGACTACGATGGGCCAATGGGGGCTTGATTACCAGCCAGGCATGGATGCCGAGGCTATTATCGACGACCTGGCGCGGGCTGCTCGTGAGGATGGCAGATTCGAGGCGCCTCGGCAGATCGAGAACCGGAGCGGGGCGAGCGCCTGGGCAATAGCAGGACACTACGAAGTCCTGGATGACTTCGTGCTCATCGCAGTGGTTGGGTTGGATGACAAGGGCTTTATCCTGGTTGGACATGGGGGATCGGACGAGGCGGAATGGTCACGTCTCAGGCCGATCTACGAACAGGTGGTATGGAGCGTGACGCCGTAGGGTGGCCACCGAGTAGACGGCAGATCACCCCATCACCCAATCGATCAGCCGTACCAGGAGCGGTGGCCCGAGGATCAACAGTCCGGCGATAGCTGCCGCGCAAGCACCGGCAAGCACTCCACCGGCGCACATGTCTTTAGCTGCTTTAGCCAGTGGATGGATCTGCGGACTGGCGAGGTCGACCACTGCTTCGATGGCTGAGTTGAAGCACTCAGCAGCGATGACCAGCCCGATTGCCAGCCACAAAATAGCCCATTGGGTCGTTTCCAGTTCCAGCCACAGTCCCATTGCAACAACTGCCATTGTGGCTGCGATGTGAATACGCGCGTTAGGTTGAGTTTTGAGAAGATAATACCAGCCTGCAAAAGCATGACGGAAGCTTTCCAGGCGATTGGCGCTGTGTTTAGCCGGCTCGCTGCTGTTCATCCGGCATCGGAGCGTACTGCGTCCATGGCCGCGGACTGAAAGGCCCACATCTCGGCCTGGCGATCTGGTGTATCGTGGTCATAGCCCAGCAGATGCAGCGTGCCGTGGATGGTCAGAAGCTGCAGCTCCTTGATGATGGGGGTGTTGGCTTTGGCGGCCTGTTCCTCTGCCACCGGGTACGCAATGATGACATCGCCGATGTAGGGCGGCTCGCCAGGCTCGACAGCATAGGCTTCCTCTTCTGCTGCAAAGGCCAGTACATCGGTTGGCTCATCGACCCCGGCGTAGTCGCGGTTTAACTCGTAGACCCTTTCGGTGGTAGCAAGCGTCACCGTCAGCGCCAGCGGGGCTTCTGCCTGGCTCACAGAAAGCGCATACCAGGCTGCCATCTGAACGGCAGCTTCATCGACCGGGTAAGGCTCATCCATTGTGACGTAAATTGTATAATCCTGGCTCATAAGTACATCCCGGTGAGTTTATAGTCTTCTATTTGGTCTTTGACTGCTATAAGACATCCCTGCGTCCGGTCATTGGTTGACTGGCCGGTTGTAAAAAACGACCCTCTGATACCCAATCCCCGTCCTCTACCCGGCCGAGGGTGTTTCTTCATCTTCCGGGTACTTGATACGTGGATGATACATCCCCTTGAGCGCGCGGACAAATGTATCCTGGATGACCTTGAGGTCGCTCAGTGTCAGGCCCGACGCATCGAGCTGGTGGAGATCGATGCGTTGTTGGATGATCTTCTTGACAATCTTTTCGATTTCCTCAATGGTGGCAGGTTTGTTGGCCCGGACGGCGCTTTCGCAGCCGTCAGCCAGCATCAGAATGGCCGTCTCGCGGCTGTGGGGGATCGGGCCATCGTAGTAATATTCGCTGGGATCGCGCAGCTCTGAGCCGGATGCGGCTGCTTCTTCCTGAGCTTCGTTCAGAAAATAGAGCATGGGCAGCGTCCCATGGTGTTCGATGATGAAGTCGACTATCTGTGAGGGAAGCCGGTGTTTGCGGGCCAGCTTAACGCCATCCTGCACATGCGATTTGATGATATGGGCGCTGGCGGCAGGGCTGAGATTATGGTGCGGATCGCTTCCCCCTTCGATGCGGTTTTCGATGAAGAAGCCGGGATTGGCTGCTTTCCCGATGTCGTGATAGAGCGTCCCGACGCGGGCCAGCAGGCTGTCGGCGTGAATGGCCTCGGCAGCCGCCTCGACCAGGTTGGCGACCTCCAATGTGTGTTGGTAGGTGCCCACCGACATCTGCTGGAGCTTTCGCTGAAGCGGATGATCGGGCCGCATCAGGTCGATAAGGTGGAGACTGGTGGTCAGATCGGTGATACTGCCGATGGCAAAGAGAAGCACCAGGGCAATGCCCGTGGAGAACAAACCGTTCAGGGCGATAAACAGAAGCGGCTGGATATAACGTGATGGGTCTGTTTGGGTGGGTAGATAGAAGATGACCAGAGCCGTCGCGCCGCCAATGGCCGCGGCAACCCCAGCGCGAAAATAGACGCCCAGACGGGCACTGCGACGCAGGTTGCCGACTGCCAACAGCCCGCCAACAGCCGTGATGACCGTCATTTCTAACGAGCCATTGGCCAGGTAACCAACCAGACCGGCCAAGACGATCATGACCAGAACAGTAAACTCGACGCCGACAAAGCTGTGAAGCACCAGCCCCAGCGCGGCGCCTGGGAAGAGATAGGCTGTCGGGTCCTGGCTGGGCACCATAAACTGAGCCAGCAGCAAGAAGGCCAGGAACAACCCCATCAGCAGCAGCAAAAGGCCGAGTTTTCTGGCCCAGGGCGGATTGAGCACCAGGATGTAGGTGGCGAGCATGACCAGGCTGAGCAGGCTGGTGATCGATGCCCGCGCAACATCTTGCCAACTGAGCTGGTCTACCGTCAAATCCAATGCGATCAGCGCCTCCATGTCCAGCTCATCGACCAGATCACCGGCCCGGACGATGACTTCGCCTTGTCGTAGGGTAGATTTGATATCGGATATGTCCGCTACAACTTGAAGCCGCGCCTCTTCTGTTGCCGCCATGTTGAGCGTGCTGTTGGGTATGACCAGGTCGCTGGTGAGCGATAAAGCCAGGGGGATCAGCGGTTCCGGGAAGTCACTGCTGACCATGAGCGACAACCGGCTGGTGACTTCGTTGACGCGCCCCTCCCTGACCGGGCCACTCATGGCCTCCTCGATCAGACGAACTATCTCGCGGCCGATTTGCTCGAACTGCGCGTCATCTGTCGAGAGCAGCAGCGCGATCTCTTCGGAGGTCAGGCTCAGATGAGAGATGGCATTCAGGTAACCGGCCTTGAGAGGGGTGTTGGCGAAAGTGTCGGCTCGCACATCAGCAATGAAGTCCTTGATCTGGCGAGCTTTGCGGACCTGCTGCCGCCCAATGCGCGCATCGGCCGGGTCGTAGATGTCGCTGACACCGGCGCGAGCAGCCTCCCGCGCGCTCTGGGTCTCGATCTGGCTGATGTAGGTGATGTCGCGCGGGGCGGTGATATCCTCCGGCGCGACATCGCCTGCCTGAAGCTGGTAAGGCTGTCTGGCCAGGAAATCGGGGAGGAGTAGGATCAGGCTGACGCCGGCTATAAACAGCAGACCACACAACCCGGCGAGCGCGATCCGTCCCCATTTACCCGGCTGCCATTGATGTTGCTTTGCGTCGGCGACTGTTCCAGAGTTCAAAGTTCTACCGCCTGTTAGTTGTTAACTGTTGGCAAGTGGTGAATAGCTCGGACTCCACCAATTATCCACTGCCTAACAGTGTCTTGACAACCTCGCTGATCAATTTGCCATCGGCGCGGCCCTTCAGCTTGCCTGAGAGTGGCCCCATAACCTTGCCCATGTCTCTTGGCCCGGCGGCGCCCACCTGGTCGATAATCGCCCTGGCCTCTGCCTCGATCTCCTCACGGGAGAGCTGTTGGGGCAGGTAGGCTTGAAGCTGGCCCAGCTCCTTTTCCTCGGCCTGTACGATATCGCTGCGGCCGGCTTTTTGCCCATCAGCGATGGAGTCCTGGCGCATCTTGATCAGCTTCTGGATCGATGAGAGCATCTCGGTTTCGTCGAGTACAGCATTCTCGTCAACCTTTTCGGCCGCTGTGGCAGCATCGAGCGCCTTGGAATAGGATGCCAGGTCAGCCTCATAGGCGGCCTTGTCTGCATCGGACTGGCCTTTCGGAACCGGGCGGGTAACACCATGTTTCTGGGCGGCCTGTTTGGTTAGATCCTCACGCTTGCGGATCTCGGCGTCTTTGAAGGCAGCCATGATCCCGCGGATCAGCGTGAGACGCTGCGTGTCTTTGCTCTTCATCGCCTCTTTGAGATCGGCATTGAGTTGGTCTTTAAGTGACATCTTGGGCTCCGTAAAAATAGTTTACAGTGATTGGTTCCTGGTTTCCAATGATATAGTCCCATAGGCGGTAATTTAAGGGATTGGGCATTACTGGTTGTGTCTGTGATCGGTTCTCGGTGATCAGTTTTTCGCTCGTCATGATTGGCTAACTACATCTTGGGTAGAGACTAAGAACTAATAGCTAACCGCCAACAGCTCACTATCATGCTTAAGTTGCCGCCTATGGGCTATCGGCCCCAGGCTGTTGACTGCTTGACAGGTAAAAGTATAGCGGCAGATGGGGGGAAAACAAATCGCGGGAGGGGGGAACGGCGAACAGTAGAGTTCATTCGAGCTGTTGATTTGCGCATTAGACCTGATGTGCTATAATGGTGCAGAGAGAGAATGGCATGTTGTTCGTCGTGTCGATGGGCCTGGAACGGCTCCGGTGAATAGTGTAGACGGGGAGTGGATATGGAATGGATATAAGATCGATATAGTATCGATATAGTATCGATATAGTATGGACGGGAGCGGAAAGGAGATAGAGCACAATGGCAAAAGTTCGACGCAATCTTGTTGTAGCAGGGTTGAGTGGCGCACTTGGCGATCAACTAATCGTCAAACAGTACATGGATGGGCGCACGATCATCTGCAAAAGGCCGACATTTGCGGAGGATCGCGTGTTTAGCGCGGATCAAAAGACCCACCAGCAGGCATTCAGAGAGGCATCACTGTATGCCAAGCAGGCGGCCAAGGCAGAGGCTATTTATGTTGAGAAGGCCAGGGGTACATCCAAAAATGCCTACAATATAGCTCTGGGGGACTGGTTCCACCCGCCGGAGATTGGAGAGATCGACCTGAGCGGCTGGTCGGGGCAGGTGGGTGAGCCGATCCGTGTCAAGGCGCTGGACGATGTGATGGTCAAGCGCGTGACGCTCGCGATCGTCGATGGGCAGGATGAGCCGATCGAGCAGGGGGAGGCGAAACAGGTCGATGAGTTGTGGTGGGTTTACGTGACCACCCAGGAGGCACCGAGGCAGGTGAGGGTGATCGCAGTGGCGGAGGATTTGCCGGGGAATACAGCGGTTCAGGCGCGTGATAGCAGATGGGCGTGAATACGTGAGATGTGACTGTGTAGATGGGGAAGTGGGCGGATAAAATAAGGTATATTCTCAAAAAAGCGGGGAAAACTCTCGGCAAGAGAAACCGGGTTTTTCCTTCCGCGATAACGGCACAGAGTTGATGCCGCCTTCGCAGTCAAGATGGCCTGTTCAACAGCGAAAAACCCGGTTTCCGAATTGGCGTCCGCCTGATTATTGAGAAGATACAAAACAAGGTGCCGATGAGAGATCGAATTGGCAATGACGTGCTACCGTTATACCATATGGCTGTGCTGTGCGCGGAATGCGTCGCTCATTACGCATTGCTCAACACTATTGCCAGGGAAGTTGTTGATGATCAAAATGCTCACTCACCCACCATAGAGAATGAAAAATCGTGATTAACTCCAATACCCGTGAATGAAATCATTGTCTTCCTTGAAAATAGTGATGAGTGATGGGTGATGGACGACTTGCAGTCGTTTGGGTGATGAG
>JAFGLD010000317.1 GCA_016928235.1 Anaerolineae bacterium
CGCCTGCGCGGGAATGACATACTGGTCTGGGAATGCCATTCCGTTCCTCAAAATGCTCCCAAACAATCTCGTTCCATATCACAGACTTGTGAACCATCCCCTGTTTATGCAAATAGAATGCTCAGTGAAAAGATGAAATCATTTTTGAATGCCTGCAGAAATATCTTATTGTTTCGGATATTACATCCATGGATTAAGCTAGGGACAAACGTTCATTGCCAGCTACATACGTCATTTTGGTCACCTCATAAAGATATTATTATTGGGAATGATGTGGGTATTGGACGGAATTGTGTATTCTTATGTGATATTAGAATAGGGAATAAAGTCCTCATTGCTCCCTATGTTGACTTTGTCAATTCTGATGATCATTGCTTCAATGAGGTCGGCAAGGCGATTTTTGACTCCGGTCGGGGTGACAAATACAAGATAGAGATTGAAGATGATGTCTGGATTGGTATTGGCTCAATTCTGTTGGCGCCTGTTCATGTTGGAAGAGGTTCCATTATCGCTGCAGGTAGCGTTGTTACGAAAGATGTCCCACCTTATGCCATTGTTTCCGGCGTGCCGGCAAAAGTGGTAAAACAACGTTTCTCTCCCGAACAGATCTTTGAACATGAATCTATTCTTATCGAGGCAGGAGAATTAGATTCGAAGGATCGCACTTTGCTCGATAGTAGGAAATATTAGGCATGGTTCAAAACAAGCCAAAGGGCGTTTACAAATAGAATGGGCAAAAACGGCGAGCCCCTGGTAGGATTCTGGTTATTTATCCTATCCTAAGAGGAGGTCACCGTTCAATGTCATTATACATGCCCACGATAGAAACGCCAGGGAGTTGGCCTGCGAAGATAGAGGGGATCTTGGGTGGCTTGGGTGCAGGGGCGGGCCACATTCTGAGCAAAGTGACGCATCTGAGTCTGGCCGAAGAATTATTCATCGCTGCAGTAGCGGCGACCAAGCGAGAGCATCGGCCCTGGGGGATAATAAGCTGGGTAGCCGAAGTATTTGGGGTTTCCCGTCCGACGGTGTATGCGTTGGGCGAACGGGTCCAAGTGCTATTGGCAAGTTCGGAAATGGAAGAGCCTCAAGACATGTCGCTAGAGATGGGACAAAGGCAGGCTGATAAGTCGTTAGAGCGGCTGGTACTGACGTGCGCATTTCCTGGGGGCGTATCCTTACGCTCGATGCAAGAGATTGTGAGCGAAGCATTAGGCAAAGCTCCCAGTCTTGGAGGATTGAGCGAGTTTCTGTTGGCAACAGGACAGCAAGCAGGAGAAATCCTGGAGCAGATCGATTACAGTCCTTTAGGGCCGGTGATGGTGGTGCGGGATGAAACCTATTGGCAAAACTGGCCTATCCTGCTGGTGATCGAACCTGTCACGACCACGATCCTGTTTGGCGATGGCGTGGTGTGCTGCCCTGAAACAAGATCTGCAGATGGGTTGGATTGATTGGAAAGCATTATCTGGAGTTACTTCAAGATCATGCGTCACGTGATCTGGCGAGAGTTTGATAAAAGACGGAAACCAAGCTATGTATGTTCTTCTGGTGACGTTACACTACTATCCTGAACCGAATACCAAACCGCATGACCTTGCAGTGGAGTTAACCAAGCGAGGACATGATGTCACTGTTGTGACAGGTTTTCCCCATTATCCTGGCGAGCAATTGTATGAAGGATACAGAATGCGCTTGTGGCAATGGGAATCTATTGATGGAATACGAGTCTTGCGCGTAGCATTGTTCATCAACCGCAACAAGTCCGCTATTCGACGAATCATCTACTACCTATCGTTTGCATTCTCGGCCACTGTCGCGGGTACGTTTTTGGTACCAAAGCCGGACGTGATCTGGACCTATGGAATCGGATTACCTGGGTTATTCTTGAGTAAGTTAAAGCAGGCGCCATATGTGCACGAAGTGCAAGATTTGTGGCCTGAGTGGGGGCGCGCTGCAGGAATTGGAATGAAGAACTGGTTATTTAGTATTTTAGAGTGGCAAGAGCATCGTATTCGCCACTCGGCAAAAGCAGTGTCTACCATTTCCGAGGGCTTCAAGCGAAAGCTGATTGAGAAAGGTACGCCTGAAGAGAAAATCTCTATTATTCCGAATTGGGCTAATGAAGATAACTTTCACCCCTCTGAACCTGATCTGGAACTGGGTAAGCGCGAGGGGCTATACAACCACTTCAACATTATGTATATAGGTAATGTTGGAACTGCTCAGGCACTAGGCGTGGTGCTCAAAGCTGCGGAGCAATTGCGTGATTTGCGGGACGTGCAGTTTGTGGTAATTGGGGATGGTGCTGAGCGTGAACAGCTTGTTCAGCAGTCACATATAGATGGCTTGAATAATGTTCTATTCTTGGGTAGTCGCCCGCAGAATAAGGCATCGGGGTATGCAGCTTTTGCCGATGTGCTTTTGATTCACCTGAAAGCTGATCCTGCGTACACCATCACAATCCCATCCAAAACATATGCCTATCTTGCCACAGGTCGCCCGATCTTGGCGGCGATGACGGGAGATGCAGCTGATTTGATTCAGAAGCACAATGCAGGTCTGATTACATCACCAGAAAACGCAGGGGCCTTAGCTGCCGCTGTGCGACAATTCTGCGAAATGCCAGTACTAGAGCGCGAAAAGATGGGACAGGCAGGAAGGGATGCATTTTTGAGTAATTTCACGCGGCGGATTTTGGTCGACAACTATGAGCGTTTGTTTGAGCATGTTGGCAACCATAGTTCATCTCTGACGATCAAATGATATGACTGAAATCATCTCTCTCCAACCGCAGCATGTTGATGATGTTGCTCTCTTGCACTTAGAATATTTGCGTACATCCTTTAGGGGACGAGTTGGACGTCATCTTTTGAGGCTTTACTATGCAAGTTTAGCGGAAGCAGATGGTGCTTGTGGTTTTGTTGCGATTGTAGACAAACAAGTGGTTGGTTATGTGTGTGGTGTGTGGGACAAATCTGCCATATATCAGGTTCTCTTGAGACGATATTGCGTTGCTTTCTTTATCTTGAACAGCTTACATGTGCTGGTTAATCCCACCGTGTTGTTGCTCCAATTGAGACAAATGATTGCACACACAAAAGAACAAAATGATGACGGAGATGGATACGAACTTCGCCCTATCGTGGTAGCAAAAGCATCACGCGGGTCTGGCTTAGCCGAAGAATTAGTGAGTGTTCTTTTCCAAGATGCTCGACAAAGGGGTTTCGGGCGTCTCTTTCTGGTCACCGAGATTGACAATCAAGCGGCTAATTCTTTTTACCGCAAACTAGACTTCATGGAAACCAATACATTTATGCGCAATGGTACGAGGTATATTCGATATGAGCGTACGACGACATTATTGGAACAATAGATGAATCTAGGGATATTTGCTGAATGGCTATGCCATCAGGGGCATCTGGTAGTGCAGACATCCAGCGGTTATTGGGTCGAAGTTGGGCCGCACATTTTTCAAGCTTTTCCCTATCACTGGCTGATCAAACCGTCTTCGGTCGAACTCCAGACTCTATTTTTTGAGCACAAGGCTGTCGGGTTGCGCTATTCCACACTCTGGGATGCACCAGAGGGGATTGCCAGTTACCATGTAGTTTTCGAACGGAGGGAATACCCTCTTGCCAGCCTGCCCAAAAAGGCTCGCCATGATGTACAACGTGGAATGAAGACTGCCACAATAGAGCCAATCTCGTTTTCCCGCCTGGCAGAAGAGGGTTGGGAACTACGTTTGGAAACCTTGCAGCGCCAGGGACGGGAGACAGCCGAGTCTCAGTCTTGGTGGCAGCAGCTTTGCCTGAGCGCCGATGACCTGCCCGGCTTTGAAACCTGGGCTGCAATTGTGGAAGGGCAACTGGCTGCTTCGCTCATTGCTGTAACCTGCGACGACTGCTGCAGCATTCTCTACCAACAGAGCCGCACCGGATATCTTTCTTTGGGAGTCAATAATGCCCTGGCTTTTGTCTTTACCAACGAGGTGCTGCGCCGTCCAGGACCGCCGTGGCTATTTTACGGTCTGCACTCACTCGACGCTCCCGCGTCGGTAGATGAATTCAAGTTTCGCATGGGTTA
Organism: Anaerolineae bacterium; assembly: GCA_016928235.1. Classification (GTDB taxonomy): domain Bacteria; phylum Chloroflexota; class Anaerolineae; order Aggregatilineales; family UBA3940; genus JAFGMS01. The sequence continues at coordinate 4,087 of JAFGLD010000317.1, forward strand.
TACCGCCAAACCCGTACGGCAACGGGTAGTCTTTCATCCCCGGCTGGCGCCATTCTTCAACCGGGCCAGTCACATGCTTGTGAAGGGCTGCCGGGCTGTTCTGCCGGACAATCCGCTGCTGGCCAAAGCAGAAGGAATGATGCGTTTTTACCTGGATGGTAAACTACCGATGGAACAACAGCCTCACTTAAAATCTCTACCCATCTGTCTTTCTGAAGAGGATCGTCCCTGATGCGTATGTCGTTTCTTGGGATGGTTCACTGGGTTGTGACAGCTTATAGAGTTATTTGCGGATTTGCGAAAGCACTGTTAGCGTGATCCTTTGCAATCTGCGTCTAAAATTGGCATTTTGTTGTCCAAAATGGGCTATCCGATGCAAACTTGAAGCCCATTTCGGCTTTTTGGTGAATTCGCAGAAGAAAGGCGATCCGCAAATAAATCATCATATATCACATGGTGTTGAGCCGTTCCCGTTTCTTCCTTTTGCCTTATCTACCCTGTATAATAATGAAATCTCTATAATCGGCGATAGGCAGCATCAATGGATGTATGATGGAATTTCTCTTCGCAAATTGGTGAATAGTCAGGGGTTTATCAACACACAGAGGTAGTACCAGCAGGGATTACAATAATTCCTGACCATGGGGCCCTAAACTTGCGGGAAAGAGAAATTGGAAGTGCCTTTGTCGGAACTATTTCTGGCAATAGCGCATAACTTGCTATGAGTAAACAGTCCTTCTCATTCCCGCTTTCGCAGAATGACAGCATTGCTCAGGCGCTATTCACACAAGATCCCAGCAGGAACATCGCAAGTTTTGCAGTACTGCTATTTCTGCCCTGACCAGTCTTCAGGTCAGTTCTTGGCTCAACAATATCTGTTTTTTTGAAAGAGGAAACCACCACCTTATTCTGCTCACTTTTTGGCCTTGACAAGATGCTGTCGCGAATTGCCTTTAGCCTGTTTCAGGGTGAAATTAATGCCTGCTGGGTAGCCCCTAGTATGGCTGTTTTGGAGATATTTTCGAGTTCGCCGACAGCATCTTGACAATGGGGGTCACCTTAGCCTCTATCACCATGCAATTCATAAGTAAGGAGATTGATTTGTGTATACCTTAGTAACCGGTGGAGCCGGCTTTATTGGCTCTAATCTCGTTCGATTGCTGCTCGAAAAAGGACATCAGGTCACAGTGCTGGATAACCTGTTGTCCGGCTACCGTGAAAACCTCATGCCGTTCCCGGTGGTTCATTTCATCGAGGGTGACATCCGGGATGAAGCAGCGGTGTCGCGGGCTATCGACGGCGCCGAGGTGGTCTTTCACCTGGCCGCATCCGTTGGAAACACCCGCTCTATCGAGCACCCTTTTGAAGATGCCGAAATCAACATGCTTGGCACGCTGCGCATCCTGGAAGCCGCCCGCCATAACGGCGTGCGCAAAGTCGTCAATACCTCGTCGGCGGGCATTTTTGGTGAGCTGAAGTATCTGCCTATTAAAGAAGACCATCCCGTGGAGCCCGATTCGCCCTATGGCGCCAGTAAGCTGGGTGCGGAAAAACTGGCGCTGGCCTATGGCAAGCTCTACGATCTCGAAGTGGTCTGCCTGCGCTACTTCAATGTCTACGGTGTTAACCAGCGCTATGATGCTTATGGAAATGCCATTCCCATCTTTGCCCACCGCATTTTGCACAACATGCCGGTGATCATCTTTGGCGATGGCGAGCAGACGCGCGATTTCGTGAATGTCAAAGACGTGGCACTGGCCAACCTGAACGCCGCCGCTCCTGGCGTATCGGGTGCTTTCAACGTGGCCAGCGGCACCACCATTACCATCAACGCGCTGGTCCGCATGATGATCGAGGCCAGTGGTCTGCAGCCTGCCATCGAATATGGACCGCCCCGCCCCGGCGATGTCCGGCACAGCAAGGCCGATATTTCCGCTGCTCATGCTGCCTTTGGCTACCAACCGACGGTCGATCTACCCGAAGGCTTGCAGGAGTATATGGATTGGATGAAGATGGGGGTTGGGGGTTGGGGGGTGGGGGGTGGGGAAAGCGACTAACGACCTTCGGTCGTTGGGGATTGCCGTGATGCGCTGCCAGATGTAGGTCGGATTGTTAGTCCGACCGCTGCGGTGCGGCTAGAGAGGCCACCCTATTCACGACAATTCCCAAAGAGCCGTTTTTTGTCTACCAGGTCGACAGGTCGATTGACGATTGTGAAAAGCAGATCGGCACGAAGCCGTAAAATGATGACTGAAGACTGACAACTGATCACGAAAAACTGTAAACTGTGAACTCAGGAGATTGTGAAGCCATGCGCGTGCTAGTTTTGGGTATTTCCGGGATGCTCGGCCATAAATTATGGCAAGTGATGAAGCCCTGCTTCGAGACATGGGGAACGACACTGGGCAGCTTTGCCGAGCTGGAGCCGTTCGGCGATCTGTTCGAGCGGGAGCGGGTACTGACTTACATCGACATTCTGAACGCCGAC
>JAFGLD010000318.1 GCA_016928235.1 Anaerolineae bacterium
ATTGTCGTATTCCCAGAGGGTCTCGGAGGCGTTGCAGGTGTTGCTCGCATCGAGGTCGATGCATTGGATTTGGTTGGCGCCGTTGAGTACGTAGCGGACGGTCTCCACCTGGTTGGTCGAGGCGTTCCACTTATCGAAGCGGAGCTGGTTGCCGGCGCCGGGGTGTGCGGCATCACGCCTATCAACCGTGTCTGACCACAGCCCATGTCCTGACAAGGGCTCCTACTGTTCCCACGGATTGATAATCTCCACCCCCGTTCCCTCAAAATCATTCACGTTGCGTGTCACGAGTGCGCAGCGATTGACCAGCGCGGTCGCAGCTATGAGTGCATCGATGGCGGGCATGGGCCTACCGGCAAGTTCCATCCTCGCAGTCAATGTACCCCACTCCACGAGGACACCGATATCCAATGCCATTACCCTGTCTTGGAAGCGGGCCAGCAGATCGTTCGAGAGCCAATCGAGCAGCTCTCGCTTGCGCTTTGAGGCGGGCAGCCTTTCGATCCCTTTGACAATCTCTCCGATAGTGATGACGCTCAAGTAAATATCGTCATCATCCTGGGCATCGACCCACTCTACCACAGCGGGATTGGGCTTTTTGGACACCAAATCGGAAATCACACAAGTATCCAGCAGTAATTTCATAGCTGAACCTCATCACGAGGTTGGCTCTTATCGCGCGTCAGATCAACGCCTGCCAGGGGGGAAGCACGGAAGAAATCGGAAAGCTTTCCCTGTGATTTGCAGAGCTTCCTGTATTCTGAATAGGCCAGCACGACAACCGTTTTTCTGCCATGCCGGGTGATGAGCTGTGGTCCTTGCTTGAGAGCGCGCTCGACCACCTCGCTGAGCCTATTCTTGGCATCTTGAATTTGCCAGGTCGTATCCATAGCAGCACCTCCTGTCTGGTCTGTCTAGATTGATTGTATGATTGTCCGGCGTGTGTTGTCAATCAGTTTCTGTTTCGGGAACAGCGGTAGAAAAGGCTTGGAAGAGCACCAACCTCTCAGGAGAGGCCCGAAAACGAGATTAGAGGCGTTTGCGAACGGGGATTAGAGGAGATCTCCAACAGGATTAGAAGCGTTTTTGGAAGACACCAGGCAGGCAGCCATGCCGCTCAGCCTGCGCCGCGGAATGTTGAACCACTGAAACATTGAAAAAAGGCTGAGGACACTGATCACCAACCCGACTCGCTTGCCCTCGGTCTTTTTCAGTTGTTTTCATTACCTTCAGTGCCTCAGTGGTTCCAACACCCCGCCCCGACACCGATCCCGGTGAGTGGGGGTCGACGCGGGGCGGGCTTACATCAAATGATTGACTGCTCCCCCTACGGGCAAGAAATTTCTGGGCCATTCATCTCTATGCTGTTGAGAACTTTGCGAGGCTCTAGTACATAGTCTGACAGTTCGGGATGATTCTTAAGGGACATATTGAGAAGTGACTCAATGAGAGATGATGTACCTACTTGATTATCATCATTAAGTCCCCATGCCCAGAGATTCCCACTTTCATCAACTACAACATTGTGAGAATTGCCCGCTGCTAGCAGCTTGATAGCTGGCAATCCCGTGACCTGAACAGGCTTAACAGCATCAGCGCGCGAAGAACTATTTCCAAGTTGTCCAAAAGAATCCGTGCCCCATGCCCAGACCTGTCCATTTTCAAGCAAGTCAATGCTGTGCCCACCTCCTGCGTCGATCGCAATAACAGGAACAGCAAAATCAAATGGTGTAGGGTCATAGTATTGGTCTATAACTACATTATCCGTTATTTCAGGAACATCTGTCCAATCAACAACACCCCATACCCAGACACGCCCATCGTTTCCCAGTGCGACAGAATGCCCAAAGCCACCGGATATTTGGACAATATTTTCTACTCCCTCGATTTTTCTAGGATTCAGGATTTCCTTATCGGGGCTGGATCCCAATTGTTTCATTATATTGTTTCCCCATCCCCATACGGTTCCATCGCTCTTTAGTGCCAAGCTGTGAAGAGCTCCCGCTGAGATGGCTACGACATTGTCCAGCCCTCCCACTTGTATCGGCACTTTGGCGGCATTGACAGTGCCATCGCCTAGTTGTCCATAACCATTTTGCCCCCAAGCCCATACTCTGCCATGATTATCTAGAGCCAGACTGTGATGATTGCCCGCTGCAACCATTACAATGTTACTGAGTTCTGGAAGCATAGTGGGTTCCGGGAAACGCAAAACAATGCTATTGCCTTGGTCAAGGAGATATGTTCTATATGTACCATACTGTCCCCATGTCCATACGAAACCGCGAGCATCCAAGGCAACGGCGTGGTTTGAGCCAGCCTCAATCATGCAGATGTTGTGCAGACCTTGTAGGAGCACAGGGGTAATCATCCTGCGTTTTGCCCCATTGCCGAGTTGGTCGTAAGCATTGTCCCCCCATCCCCAAACATGTCCATCCGTCAGAAGAATAATAGAGTGACTCAGTCCAGCACTGACCGAGCGTATCGGGTGTCCTCTACGCCACAGATGGGTAGAGCAATACCAACTCAACAGTGTCAGAAGGCCCAGCAGCAGTAAGCCCAAACAGATGAGCCCTTTCTTTCTTGTCATACTGCGTTCTCCATATAACTAATCGGCTATGAGATTAGACTTTATCGGGAATAGCTGACTTATTACCGATAAAGTCTATTGTATCCAGATGCTGTTTGCGGATTCTTAACCTAGCTCCTTCCGTAGCCAATCTGCTGCCTCACGACGAGAAAATTTGGATCCGCCATAGCCTACTTGAGCCGCAAAAGAGAATCCCTTAAGACTAAGTTTGAGATCGTTCAGGCTGTTTCCCTGCTGCCATTTGGTCTTATCATCGGTATAGTGATGAAACTTACCCTTTTGATCGGTATAACCACCAGAGAAGAAAATCTGCTCCAACTTCTTGTCACGTTGACTAATGTCTCCATTAAGATCATCTGCTACTGCCTCGAGAAACAGCCAGGCAAGAGATGGGTGTGCTAAACCCACCATCATCTGATAGGACAGACCATTATCGTCGGATGTCAACTCATGCCCAATCACAGCCGCTAAGCCAAACTGCACCGTTGCTATTGTGGTAGCCGTGTCGACGACAGCCCAATGGTTGCCAAAGCGATCTATTGTTTTATGGCTTTGTGTTCCAAAAATGCCGCGGCCGATCCACACTGCGGAGAGAAAATGTCCTATCTGGTTTGTCTTTATCCCAGGATCACGGGTATCTGGCGATGGATTCCTATGCTACTTCGACACTGTTCGGTTGTAGTTTTTGGCACCTTCCATCCACAAAAAAGTGGGGCAAATTTGCCCGTTGGGGCCACTCTTCGCGGTCGCTTTCTCACAGAAAGCGTCCTTTTTGCCATAGTTGCTTCGCCGGATGTCCTCCCGGCAACTGGAATCGAACAGTGTTGCCATTTCGTCTGAGGGGGGCGTTTTGATGGGAAATCCTTACAACTCGTCGTACCGAAAGCAATCTACCATGTGATCGTTGACCATGCCGGTCGCCTGCATGTGCGCATAGATAATGGTCGGCCCGACGAACCGGAAGCCACGCTGTATCAAATCCTTGCTGAGCCGTACCGAGAGATCGGTCTGGGCCGGGATATCCCGCATCGTTCTCCAGGCATTCTTGATCGGCTTGCCATCGACAAACTCCCAAATATAAGCGTCGAAGCTGCCAAACATCTCCTGCACTTCGAGGAATGCCTGAGCGTTGCCGACCGCAGCCTTGATCTTGGCCCGGTTGCGAATGATGCCGGTATCGGACAACAAGGCCGCAATTTTCCTCTCGTCATAAGCGGCCACGGCTTGGGCGTCAAAATTATCGAAGGCCCGGCGGAAATTCTCCCGCTTCTTCAAAATTGTCATCCAGCTCAAACCGGCCTGCATCCCTTCCAGCACCAGAAACTCGAACAGCACCCGGTCATCATGAACCGGTACACCCCATTCGTTATCGTGATAGGCCACATACAGCCGATCGCTGCCTGCCCATTCGCAGCGTGTTGTGCTCATCCGTCTATCCTCCAGTTTAACAATCAATCAATCGACCCATAACAACCAGGCAAGCCGCACCGAAAATGATGTCATCCTATTTCTGTCTTGCTAAAATCTGTTGAAAGACCAGGCATTGATATCCAATATGCGTCTGGCACGCTGCCGGAACATCATTGGATAAGTCGATATCTATCTGCCGTAGAGAGCGCACGATGTGACAAAGCGGCAGCCCCATCACGTTGGCCATGCAGTGGTCGAAGTGCTCAACCGGGTGGAATCCTTTATGTTGGATGGCATAAGCACCAGCCTTGTCGAAGGGATCGCCGCCGGCAATGTAGTCCGCAATCTCATCGTCGCTGTAGTCGCGCATTTGAACCGGGCTGCCGGCCAGATCGGTGATTGTGCGTCCAGCAGCCATATCGAACAATGTGATAGCCGTGTAGACCTGGTGGATACGGCCGCGCAACCGGCTTAGGATAACGAAAGCATCATCGTCATCGCGCGGCTTGCCCAGCACATCGGCGCCATCCACTACGATGGTATCGGCGGCCAGCACCAGCACGCTTCCATCGATGGGACGAGCCACCTCCCATGCTTTCTCGATGCTCAGCCGCCGGGCATAGTCTTCAGGAGACTCATTGGGGTGAGGGCTCTCATCGATATCGGCAGGGGAGACTTCAAAGGGGAAGCCAAGCAGCGCCAATAGCTCCCTGCGGCGCGGTGAGGCGGAGGCCAGGGTCAGAGTTTTATCTTTCAATGTTGTCCTTCCAGACAAACGAGATGACGCGACCAGGCTCATTGTACGCATTCTGGGGGATTTGTCCACGAATCACCAGGGGCAAAGTTGCGCAACATCGCCCCTACATGATCCTTTTTCGTTACATAAGGCAGCTTGCCAATCAATGCTCCAAAAGCTCATCAATCTCTTGCATCTGCTCCGGCGTCAGCGGGCCAAAGCGCATAGCCACGCCAGGGCGCCCTGCGCCAGCGTGCGACCGCCGCCGGCAGAACTTCGCGGATGCGGGGCAGGTTATCGAAGATGGGCTTTGCAAAGCCCTGCTGGAACCAATCACGAGTGCGGACATCGTTAGCCGCCCACTTGGCATCGGGGGTGTATTTCCCGGTCAACGGCCCCATTAAGTTGACGCACTCAGAAGTGTTTTGCTGGTATTCATGTCAAAAATAATGATGCCCTATCGCGAGAAAACCGTGTGTCGCTACTGGAATCAGGCCAGAAGCGTATTGCCAAAAACATCAGACAGGAAAACACCTTTTCGCAAAATCGGTTTTTTTTAGTGGAGTCATCGATACCGATCCCACCAATTCTGCCTGCCGAGCCAACCCCACTACCGCTCCGCTATTTTTGATTTTAGGCAGGCTGTGATAGACTAAAATCAGTTGCCAAATTTGGCCTTACTCATGAGTTGTCAGAGACCATGCCAAAAAAGATACTGATCGTCGAAGATCAACCTGATAGCCGTCGACTGTTGGAAGATATCCTGCATCAGTTCAACGATCAGGGAGCCAGAGTTATTTCGGCACGAGATGGGCTGGAAGCTCTGGAGGCAATCCAGCGCGAGAAACCCGACCTGATCCTGCTGGATATCATACTACCGGGCATGTCAGGCTACGATCTTTGTGAGAAAATCAAGTCAAATCCAGAAACAGCCAATGCTCACATCATCGTCATCTCGGCCAAATACCAGCCCGAAGATCGCAAAGAGGCGATCAAGCGAGGCGCCAACGATTACCTGGTCAAGCCTTATGATGTCCAGTCGCTGTTGGAGCACGTTCAGAGAGTGTTAGACATCGCCCCAGCAGCTCCACCTGATGAGGAAGACGATCAAATCACCTCCGGACCGCGCTTCATTGTCTAGTGTTTCGCAGCATCAGCAAGCCGTCAGTTATGCCACCTGCGAAACACTTAAATAGTTGGATATGAAGGACGTCTTTACTGCCGGGCTATATCTGCCCAACTGTACTAGTACTGCACGGCGGAAATACTTCCGCAACCTTATGAATTCCACTGCGCACAACTAATTGCGGAAGAACTTCCGCCAGCGTGTA
>JAFGLD010000319.1 GCA_016928235.1 Anaerolineae bacterium
TCGAGCCGGAGGAGCATCAGGTCGAGCCGGAGAAGCATCAGCTCGAGCCGGAGAAGCATCGGCTTGAGCCGGAGGAGCATCGGCTTGAGCCGGAGAAGCATCAGGTCGAGCCGGAGAAGCATCAGCTCGAGCCGGAGGAGCCCCCAACCCAACTCAGTGTTCCTCTAAATGTGTCCGTCGTCTCCTGCCCCCATCCCCCAGATCCTAACCCCCAACCCCCAACCCCCATCCCCCTCTATTCATACTTCAGTGCCGTGACCGGCACCAATGTAGCAGCGCGCATCGCGGGGTACAGGCCGGAGAGCAGCCCGACCAGCGTGGCGAACACCAGGGAAAAAACCGACAGCCACAAGGGGGTATAAATCGTCATCGAAGGCGGTGGACCGCCACCTTCGGTAGCCTGTCCCACCATATAGGCCATCAACAACACATTGATAATCTGGCCGCCGAGCCACCCGATCAAGACCCCCCCCAGCCCACCGATAAACCCGATCCCGGCTGCCTCCCCCAGGAAGATGCTCAAGACGTCCTGATTAGTCGCGCCGATGGCTTTCAGCAGCCCGATCTCGCGGGTGCGCTCCAGGATGGCCATCGTCATCGTGTTGGCAATCCCGATCGCCGCGACCAGCAAAGAGATGGCACCAATACCGCCGAAGACAGCCTGGATGATCAGGAAGACGCTGTTGAGCCCCTGGATAAACTGTTGTGGCGTGTAAGCCTGGTAGCCCATTTCGGTGATCTGAGCGGTGATGTCCAGAGCCTGGTTGACGTCGGCCACCTGGACGATGGCCGATGAATAGCCCTCTTTGGCGCGGCTGATGCGGCGCCCAAGCGCCCATTCGTTGATAGCGGTAACGTCGGCCAGAGGAATGTGGATCGAGTAGTCGTATTCGCCGCCCGACTCGGCAATGATCCCGACGACCCGGAACTGGAGCATTTTACGGGTGGACTCTCCTCCACCACTGCCGTCATCCGTCCACTTTTCGAGCGTTTGTGTTAATTGTTTTCCAAGCAGATCGGGCGGCTCAGGCTGTTCCTGGCCCATTCGCTGGCGAGGATCGAAGAAGTTCCGGGGCACATAATGGCCGATCACGGCGGTGCCGTGGGATAGCTCCAACGTCCCGGCCTCAGCGGTGAGACCCAGGACACTCATATCCTTGACGCCTATTCCAACTGTATTTCCCCAACCCTCAAGCCCTTCGAAGGAGAACATCCCGCCGCCCTGAGCATACTCTTGCGGGATGACTGCCGTGACGCCGGGCAGCTCAGCCAGCTCCCTCAAGGCAACATCGGTGAGCAGTTTTTGGTCAGAAGGCACATTACTGACACTGACGCTGCCACCACCGGCGCTTTTCATCACAACCATACCGGGGCCACTGTCACCGGAACCGGGATAGACCTGGATTTGGGTTAGCGAGCCGATTGCCCCCATCTGTTCGGTGGTGCTGCGTTGCAGTCCAATGCCGAGCGAGACCAATACTACAACGGACGCCGTGCCGATCACCACGCCCATGGCAGTCAAGGTTACCCGGCCCTTGCGTCGGCCCAGGTTCTCGAAGACCGTTGATAGCAGCTCAGCAAATGTCATGGCCTATCCCTGTGGCGCCTCGACCGGTTCGACCATCTTTTCCGGAACAGGTGTTACGACCTGACCGCCATCGGATGGCATCATATCGGGCGGCATATCCTCGAACATCTCGCCCTCCCCATCGGCTTTAGCACTGTCCAGGCCGATGAAACCCAGGATCAATCGCCACATCTTTTGCAGGAACGTTTCCGGCAGTTGGGGAGGAGCCTCAAATTCGCCCGCATTCCCGCCCATCTCCATCTCAGCTACGTCCTGGACTTCCACTTCCAGCGTCTTGGAGATCGTCCGGGTCTTGCTGAAATCATCGGTGTATTCGATGACAACCTCGATCGCCAGCTTGCCCGGTTTGTTGGGCAGCACCGTGGCGTCGGTGGTGACCGGGAAGCCCGGATCGACATTGCCGATGATCAGCGTATTGTTGCCCATCTCGGCATCGCCTGCCGTGACGGTCATGGTGCCCAGCACAGTGCTGTCGCGTCCCAGGTTGGCGATCTGCAAAGGGAGCATCCCCATTTCGCCAACGTAGAATGGATCGAGCGGACGATAAAAGCTGACGTCCAGGGTGGGTATCTTGTAGACCAGCAGCGTGATGACCTGGTCGTCGGTGAAGTTGGTATTTTGCTCATCAGCGTAGGCAAACGAGACCTTGAGCGGGTAGGCGCCCGGATTGGTCGAGACATTGACGATCAACCGCTGGCTGACTTTCCTGGAAGCGTTCGCTTCCATGTCGCCCAGCACCTGGATGTTCGATGAGCCGACTGGGGCGAAGTTGGTAAACTCGCCGCTGCCGCCCGAAATCCCCCCGGCGCCCGGCGTGCCCCCTCCCCCGCCGCTATCCACACTGCCGCCTCCGACAATCGCCGAGACGGATTTTGCCAGGCTGCTGCCCACGTTACGCACTTCCAGCTCCAACGCGAACTCGGTTCCCGGTTGGAGCATATCCTCGTTGGCCTTATAACCGCTGATGATCAGCTGCGGACGCGGCGAGACGGTCGGCGTGGCAGTAGGAGCGCTGCCGCCGCCCCCGCCGGTCATCGGGAAGGTCAGGGTGAAGATTTCCTCGTACATCGCGCCGTAGATATCGGTATAGCTGACTTTGACCTCCAGGATGCCGACCTTCTTGCCGGACAGCTCGGTGGTGGCGGTCAGAGATTGGTAGAACTTGACGGATTGCCCCGATCCCAGATCGCCGACGGCCTTGACCCCGCCGCTTTCCCGCGGCACAAAATCGCCCTTCAGGAAGTTGGCGACGATGTTTGCCGCAGTGATCTGCCCGGTGTTCTGGAGTGTCATCTCGATGCCGAACTCCTGCCCCGCAAACAGCTTCTCCGAGCTGGCCCCGTACGAAAAGACCGTCACCAACGGCCGGATGAAGTTGGTCGGCTGTGGGGTGTTGGTGGGGCCGGGGGGAACAGGATTAGGGGTGGGAGTCGGTGAGATGACAGTCAGAGCATTTGGCAATGAGACGTCTGACCCATCGCCATTGTGCACCACAAGTGTATAGGGTGTTGCCCTCGATGGACAACCTGCCCGCAATGTGAATGTGATCCTGGAGAAAGTAGCGGGAGGGGCAACAACGGTTGCATCGATCAACCCTAAACCCGAATCTTCAACTTCTACCGTGACCGGATCTACGAAGACAACAGCAACATCGACACTAGTAATCATCAATGTATTGTCAACTGTATTGACAACAGTGGTTGGGGTTATTGTCTGTGCGATCGCCACTGTGGAATTACTAAACCATCCAAAGGTCAGCATTCCCAGGATCATCACTATCGGCAGAATTCTTCGTTTCATTGTTCCTCTTCCTCTTCGCCCATCTCCTCATCAAGGCTGGCCAGGACGGCCTCATACTCGGCTTCGGTCACCACCTGCCCATCGATGATATGAACCGTCTGGGTGGCATAGCGCGTCATGCGCGCATCGTGGGTCACTACCACCACCGTCCGCCCGCTCTTGTGCAGCTCGGACAGCAGGCGCATGATACTCGCCCCGCTGGATAAATCGAGATTGCCGGTCGGCTCATCGGCCAGAATGAGCTGCGGATCGTTGGCCAGGGAGCGGGCAACGGCCACGCGCTGCTGCTGCCCACCCGAAAGCTGGGTAGGCTTGTGGTAGGCACGGTCGGCCAAACCAACCTTATCCAGCAGCTTGAGCGCCTGCTCGTGACGCTCACGACGCGAGACACGGGCAAATCGCATCGGCAGCGCGACATTGTCGACGGCCGTCATGGTGGGTAGCAGGTTGAATGACTGGAAGATGAAGCCCACTGTCTTGCGACGGTAGATCGCCAGCGCGTTCTCATCCAGCTTGTCGAGCATCTGCGCGCCGACCTCGATCCGGCCGTTGGTGGGGCGATCAAGCCCGCCCAGCAGGTGCAGCAGCGTGCTCTTGCCCGATCCCGACGGCCCCATGATCACCGAAAAAGAGCCGGCCTCAATATCCATGTCGACGCCGTTGAGTGCCTGGATGGTGGCGCCTCCCAAATTATAAGTCTTGAACAACCCGGTCATCCGGGCAAATGGAGTAGGCATAGTGTGTCGGTTAGCGAGGCCTCAGTCCATCGCCCATGTCAACAGGGGCAACATAAATCCTATTGCGCCCAGGCTCACCATGACATTCGACAACAGGATAACTCGAGCCGAGCCCCGCATGTTTGACCACCCTTGGACTAAGAACGTCGCTGCAACAATGCCTATTAAGACCATGAGAAACGGGCTAACCATCGCTGACGACACGTAGGCCCAATCTAGCAGCCATTGCCCTGGCCTGTCCGCACCTGGCCCGGCCATCCGGATGAGAGTATTGGGAAGACCGTTGGCATAGAGAGGCCAAACAATGAACCCTGCGTAGAGGGCAATGACTGTAATCTGTATCCCTAAGGGTATGATTGGAAACACGGTATCTGCCTCAGAAACGCCTTCGTATGCAACCAGCGCACCCACGCCGGCGCTGACTGCGATGAGCAGCATGCTCACGCCCCCGCTCAGCAGGAGATAAGGCCAGGTCTCCTGACCCGCTCCGCCGATCAGAATGGTTGCTGCGCCAATCAGTTTGCCAACAAAACCTGCGCCGCCTACAATTGCCCCTCCCACGGCGGCTTCTTTGACTGCCTGCTCGGCTGGTTCCCGCCTGGCACAGAGATAACCCACTATTGCGGCTGCAATGAAGGCTAATGGGGCGATACCGCAATCAATGAGCCAGCCGGCCCCCGTCACGCTGCTTCCCCAGAAACTCAGGAACCCTATTCCACAACCTGTGTTCAGCCCCCACCTAACCTCTGTATGCATTTTCTGCCCTTTCGAGTTGTGTAGACGTGAGCACTTTCCCGGAGGTTGTACTCAGCGCCATTCCAGTCTACAGAACACGCTATCTGGGAGGTTGGAAGTGTCGATTGATTTCCCCGGAATGGCCTCGGCTATTGCTCATGGGTGCTCAGTATGGCTCATGACTCGCCATCACGGGTGTATCAGGCATCACGCATCAACTCGCCAGCCAACTGAACACCGTGCCGATAGACCCCACACCGGTCTGGAAGAGGACAACCGCGCCGACGGCGATCAGCACGACAGCCAGGGCTTTACCCCGGCTGAGACCGTATCCGGTATGGATGCCAACGAACAACAAAAGGGCATGCCAGATGATGAAGATATCGATCAGGGACAGAAAGGCATAGGGAACACTGCCCATCGACGCCATACCCGACAGCCCTGGCGCCTGGATTGCCCGATTCGATGCCATCATGTACAACGCTCGCTCGAGGCCGCGCACGGCATAGGGCAGGTTGGCCCAGGCCACCATGCCAATGGTGGTTCCTATCGAGCCATGTCCCCCGAACAGGGTCAGCACCAGATGCAGCAGCCCGCCAAAGGCCAGCCACCCGATAAACAACACCAGCAGCGCGCCGATGCCGGGCAGCACGATTGTGAACAGCGGCCCGGAAACCATCGATGCGCTCTGCTGATATTGTGCCTGTTGTTCGGGTGAATAGTACTCGAAATCACTCGGCATGGTCGTCGCGTTGGACATGGCAGCCTGCATAGCCGATCCCTGAGCGATGACAGACAGCAGCATCGCTGCCATCAGGATCAGGATAGGGGTTAGCCAGGCCGTGCTCACCCCTCCGACGATCTGAGGGAATATCCGGCGTGGTCGGAAGAGGGCCGGAAAGACCCAATCGAAATGTAACCGGCGAGGTGGCTCTGTAACTGTAGGTGCTGTAGGTTCGCTCATAGGAAGCAGTTTAACATCTCCTTGCAAAGTTGCCTAGACGTTTTGGAAAACATCGTAGGGAATTCGAAGGGAAATCGTCTACCATTTCCATATCTCCATGTTATGGTACGCTTGACGTCAAAGAATGTTTCATCACAGCAGTTACGGCATCATAAGTGTCAACTTAAGCTCAATCGTAGTGTGTGATTGGCTGTTAGCTGTTAGCTTTTGGCTATTAGCTTCTGCTGGTACTGCGCGGCGGAAATACTTCCGCAACTTTATGAATTCCACTGCGCACAACTAATTGCGGGAGAACTTCCGCCAGTGTGTACTAGGCGGCCGCGAACCAGTTCCGCGATCAGAGAGCTGAAAACAGATCACAGAGCAACGCCAGACCCTTAAGTTGACACCTATGGTCACGGCATATAGGGCCGGCAGATCTCATTGCCACCGGCCAGGCCGGCGCGCGGAGAGCGCGGACAGACGCGAGCCGATAGGTCACCGGATTCATCGATAGGCAGCAGGAAGGGCCGGTGCATGGCCGATACCGGCAGAGCCTGGACGCCGCGCAGCCCATGGACATCGAAGATGGCGCGCAGTGCCAGCCCGCGCCGGGTCTCCGGCAGATCCGCCTGGTCGAAGACAAAGTTCCCCAGGCTGTAGGCGACAAAGCCGCTGCCGGACACCCCGGTGCCCTGTACGACATGCGGGTGGTGCCCAATAACCAGATCGGCGCCGGCGTCGAGCATGTTCCGGGCGATCCGCTGCTGAGAGGAATTGGGATAGATCAGGTATTCATCGCCCCAGTGGATGCTGACGATGACGGCATCGGCCTGACCCTGGGCCTGGGCGATGGCCTGAATGGCGAGCACGTCGTCCCATTCGGCGATGGCCCACCCATTGGGATCGGGGGATCGGTAGCCGGCGATGCGGTTGAAGGCCAGGAAGGCCAACCGCACACCCTTGACATCGACTACCAAAGGCCGGTAGGCTGCCTCGATGCTCTCTCCAGCGCCGGTGGTCAGCAGCCCGGCCTGCTCCAGGCGTGCTGCGGTCGTGGCCAGCCCCACCGATCCGTAATCGAGGGTGTGGTTGTTGGCCAGGCTGAGGATATCAAAACCGGCCTGCCGCAGCATGGTGGGGGTGGTCGATGGGGCGTTCAGGATGTATGGCATGGGGCCCGTTTCGGGCATGGACGGCGGCGCACTATCATCGCCGGCAATGGCCGATTCCAGATTGCCCACTACCAGGTCGGAGCCTCGGAGCCACGCCCCTACCCCGCCCAGCGGATCATCGACCGTCGACACGCCGCGTCCCAGCATCACATCCCCAACCGCGATCAGCGAGACGGCACCGGGCCCGCGGGTGATTGGCTGTCCATCACGCAGGTACAGCCAGGGGTAACCGGGCAGATCGGCGGTGGTCGAAGCACCTGCCCCGCCCATCGCCGGCGCGATCAGCACACCGGTGATGAGAGCCATCAGCAACAAGATGCCGATCGCTGTCAGGAAGTGCCTATTCATCTCTGTGCCAACTGTTGTTCTACGCCAGCGGCAGCCGGACTGTGAAAATGCTCCCTTTTCCCGGCTCGCTAGACACCTCAATGCTGCCGCTGTGATATTCGATCAGACTCTTGGCCAGCGTCAACCCCAGCCCGACACCTTGCTGCTCCATCTCATGCCGGTCGATTTGCTCAAAACGATCGAAGATACGTGCCTGGTTGGTCGGCGCGATTCCGATCCCGTCATCTGATACAGTGAGCACAGCCTGATTTTTGTGTGTGTTAAGGGTTATCCGGACAAGCCCTCCGCCGCGTTTGCAGAACTTGATTCCATTATCCACCAGGTTTTTCATGATATTTTCCAGGTAGTGCTTCATTCCCCTGGTAATCGGCTCACCCTCGATCTGGAGGTCGAGAACGACCTTTCGCATGTCAGCTACCGGTTGAAACGACTCCACTACTCGTTTAAGCAGCCCAGACAGATCAACATCTGTGCCATAGCGAACAACTTCCATCCCAACCACGCCACTATCAATGCGGACAAGGAGCATCAAATTCTCAACCAGCCTGACCAGGCGCTCGGCGCCGTCGGCCACTTCATCCAACATCTGGGTCATGGTTCTGTCATCCATGACAGCATGATCTTCGTGAAGGATGTTGGCATAACCATATATACATGTCAGCGGTGTCCGCAGCTCGTGGCTGAAGATGGCAATCAACTGCTGCTTCATGTGGTCAACTTCGGTTTGTGTCGCGGCCTGGATGGCTCGTACACGCTTAAGGCGTGCTTGTACTTTGATGATCAGGTCTTCCGGCTCGAAAGGCTTGACCAGGTAATCGTCGGCACCCAGACTATACCCCGTGCGCACATCCATCTGCTGCCCTCGCGCCGTCAGGAAGATAAACGGTATTGGCGTCCAGGCCGAATTCTGCCGCACAGTATCAAAAAATTGATACCCGTCCATGATTGGCATGGTGATATCAGAGATGATGAGATCGGGTGTGTAATCCCTCATGATCTCCAGGGCCGTTTTACCATCAATAGCCGTTACCACATGGAAGTTGTTGACTTCCAACAAATCGGTCACAGCCTCCAGCAAGGCAGAGTCATCATCGACCAACAAAATATTACCTTCACAGTCAGCGTTCTGATTAGGGGATGGTTCGGACATGGGGCGCAAAACCTCCGTACTCTGATCATGCGGTCTCTGAAAGAATAAATGTATGGGGTCTTATTCCACAATGTAACTATTCAGATCGTTCTTAGCGGAGATATGGTGATCAGTGATCAGTTCCATCTCGCCTCAAACCGTAAGTCGCAAATCAACAGCCAGAAGCGGAACGATTCAGTTGTTGGTGCCGGCTGCCTGACAGTTTTGATCGACGAGCTTTAGTTTACGGCTAACAGCTAACTGGACTTCCGCCTTTTTCAGAGCCAGGCTATTTTCACCGCCGAGACGCAGAGAACACAGAGATTTTTCTCTGCGAGCACAGCGGCTCTGCGGTGAATTCCGTGCGCAATCTATGTGTAAGTCTAAAAAAGGCGAAACTACAGCAGCTAACAGTTACGCCATGATTTTTGTTAGGATCTTGTAAATTGTCACCCACCATCTACCACATATAAGTATGCTATACTGACTTTAGTGCAAATCGTTCTGCCAAAATAACACCGTATTCCTCTTCAGTATGTGAAAGCACTGGGTATTTATGAAATTCAATAGAATACCATTCCCTGTGCGAACAATCTTAATCTACATCGTCATTTCGGCGTTGTGGATACTGCTTGTTAACTCTCTATCAGATACATTGTCATCCAATTCTCACGTCCTGGCAACCGTTCAGACTTACCGGGAGTGGTTGCTGGTAGGTTTGTCAGCAATTGTGTTGTTGATATTCCTGAGCTATGGGCGGCAGACTGAGGGCCGGCAAACAACGGACAAGTACTACCAGGCCCTGGCCACTGTTTCACCTGTTGGCATTGTTTATACAGATGAGCAGGGTCGATACATAGAGATTAACGAGCGGACCAGCGAGATCGTCGGTATTCCTGTCGAGCAAGCCAGAAGAAAAGAATGGATGACGATACTGCATCCGGAAGACAAAAACCGCGTGATCATGTTATGGCAATCTGCCTATTCACGTGGTGCGCCTTTTAGTGCCGAATTCCGGGTTCGGAGACCGGATGGAGAGCCGGTCTGGGTTGATTGTGAGGCTTTACCCCAGAGAGATGATACCGGTAAGCTGCGGGGTTATATTGGAACCATCACCGATGTGACCAGTCGCAAGCTGATCGAGGAGGAACTGGATAAGCTTGCGGCCGAGCTGGAACAGCAAGCCCGGATGCTCGACCAGGTTCTCTCAACAACTCCCGATCAGTTTCGCTTATATGATCGGCAGGGACGGCATCTCTATGTCAGCCCACCGGCGCTGCAAGCCATGGGCGCGCAAATGGAAGATGTCATCGGTAAAACCTGGCAAGAATTAGGCGGCTTGCCGGATATGGGAGCACAGTTCGAGCAGGCCTGCAACACCGGCCAACCGGCCAGCTCAGAATATCGATTATCATCTCCTGACGGGATGCGAACCTTTGAGATCATCCTGAGCCCGATCATCGATGAGAAAGGTGTTATCACTGCCGTAGTCAGCACTACTCATGATATTACTGAGCGAAAGCAAGCGGAAAAACAGCTTCGATATCATGCCGAAATTGTAGAGAGTGTCTCCGATGCTATTATTTCTACCGATCCTGACGGTGTGATCCGTAGTTGGAACAAGGCTGCTGAGGCTATCTATGGCTGGACAGAGGAAGAAGCCAGGGGCAAACAAATAGCCGATTTGATCGGGCGCTTCGACTCGGTTGATCAGGAAGTGGTCTCTCAAGAGAGAATAGCTCAGGGATACTGGCGAGGCGAATTACCGCATCAACGCAAAGATGGCACCCCGATTGTGATTCGGATATCTGTTTCCGTTCTCCAGGATGAAGCCGGCAAGACGACAGGGCTGGTCATGATCAACCATGATGTCACCGAGGCTAAACGCGCGGAACAAGCTATCAAGGACTCGGAGCGGCGATACCGGCTGTTATTTGATAAAAATCCTCACCCGATGTGGGTTGTTGATAACCATACGCAGGCTTTCCTGGCCGTTAATGAGGCTGCCATCGAGCACTATGGTTATTCGCATGATGAGTTCTTAGCTATGATCGCCAACGATATTCAGCCGGTCCGGCACATGCCGGGCTCAATGATGCCTCCTGTAGAGGACGATGCTCTTATCCTCGGCCAGGAAGTTGGTCAACATACCAAAAAAGACGGGACGCTGATCGATGTCGAAGTCACATCAAGTCCTATCGACTTCTTCGGCAAGTCGGCCAACTTGACATTGGCATCTGATATTACTGAGCGTAAGCGCGCAGAGGAAGAGAACCAACGTCGCAGCCGGGAGCTGGCTGCGCTTCTGAATGTCAGCAACTTATTGGCTCGTCAACTCGACCAGGATATCATGTTGGAGATCATCATCCATGCCGTCAAGGACCTGTTGCCTGCGGCTGAGGCGACCTCCATATGGCTTTATGATGAGCAACAGGATAAGCTCATCGCCAGCGCCTGGTATGGGTTTGAAAACGCGGCTATGAAAGGGTTGGCATTGTCGCCCGATACCGGCATGATGGGGCGAGTCTACCGCAGCCGCCGGCCACAGAATATTAGCGATGTCGCCAATGATCCCGAATTCAGGTTCATTGGCGATGCCGGCCTGGATCGTATGCGTTCGACATTAGGCGTGCCGCTGATTGCTGAGCAGCAGGTCATTGGTGTGCTGTTTGCCGATAATTTCTCCCGCCCTGGTGCTTTTGACAATAACGATCTACGTCTGCTGGAGGCACTCGGAGGGCAGGCTGCTGTGGCCATTCACAACGTTCGGTTATACGAGCAAGTTGAACAGGAACTGGCTGAGCGTCGCCGGGCAGAGGAGGCATTGGGAGAAAGCGAAGATCGGTTCAGACGGCTGGCGCAGAATGCTCCGGATATGATCTTTCGCTGGTCATATAAGAACGGTTTTGAGTATGTCAGCCCAGCATCATTGGAAGTCACCGGCTATACACCGGAAGACTATTATGCCGATCCCGGCCTGAGCTATCGGACTGTTCACCAGGATGACATTTCGATTTATGACAGTATCTTCTCCGATCTGGCCGATCCGGAGCGACCTCGGCGACATAGTATCGTACGTGTCTTCCATAAAGATGGGCATGTCGTCTACATCGAAATGAGATTGACGCCTATCTATGGCGAACTCGGCGACTTTGTTGCGATGGAGGGAATTGCCCGGGACGTCAGCCAGCATATCATTGCCAATGCCCGCCTTCGCGAGCTTTCAACGCGACTGACCCAGGCACAGGAAGAAGAGCGTCGCCGGGTGGCCAGTGAGCTTCACGATGAAGTAGGACAATCTCTGACAGTCACCAAGATGCGCCTGAAGATGCTTTCGGCAGCACTGTCGCCAGAGGCGGATGCGGCGCGTGAGCAGTTGAAGATTTTGAATGGGCTGGTCGAGGAATCTCTGCAAACTGTGCGCTCCTTATCGCACCAGCTCCGCCCTCCCTTGCTGGACGAAATGGGCTGGCAACCGGCTCTGGAATGGCTGTGTGATGGATTTTCCAAACGTACCCAGATGCCCATTCAATACGTGCACCAGGGCATGAAAGAGCGGTTGGCTCCTGACATCGAATTGGCTGTCTACCGGGTTGTTCAGGAGGCCCTGACCAACGTCTTAAGACATGCGAATGCCAGCCGGATCAAAGTCTCCTCGGCTTTGAACACTACCCGGCTCAAAATTGCCATCAAAGATAATGGGCAGGGTTTCGACTTCAATGCTTTACGCAAAGACGATAAGCCTGACATTGGGCTGGGGCTGCTCTCTATGCAGGAACGCATAGACATCAACAGAGGGCAACTGCAAATTGATAGCAAGCCGGGCAAGGGCACAAAGGTTGAAGCTTCATTCCCGGTCATATTCAGGGAGCGAGAGATATGACGCCGATATCGATTCTGTTGGTTGAGGACCACCACCTGGTACGCGAAGCACTCCGCGCATTGATCGAGGAAGGTCATCATTTTGCAGTTGTAGGACAGGCAGAAGACGGCAATCAGGCTCTACAGATGGCAGAGAAGCTACATCCCAATGTTGTTGTGATGGATATCATGATGCCACATCTGAACGGTCTGGAAGCAACATCGCGGTTGCGTGCTCTGCATTACCCGCCAAAAGTTATTATCCTTTCACAGCACCACGCGCAAGAGTATATTGTACAGGCCCTGATGGTAGGGGCAAGTGGTTATTTGCTTAAAGATGCTGCTGCCGATGAGCTACCGACGGCGATCCGCGCAGTCATTGAGGGGACAACATACCTCTCTTCGCAGATCCCGCGCGACGCAATAGAGGAAAGTTTGCTTCGTAGAGACAACGCTGAGTCTCCATTCCTCCGCCTCACGCCGAGAGAGAGAGAGGTGTTGCAACTGGTTGCCGAAGGCAATACCAATCGGCAGATTGCTCACTACCTGGGCATCAGCATCAAAACTGTCGAGAAACATCGCTTCAGCTTGATGGACAAGTTGGGCATTCGCGATGTGACCGGTTTGGTGCGGTTTGCCATCGCACACGGTATCATCGAGGGTGATGACGGTGAGTTATCTTTAGAGTAGGGAAGTACCCCATTCCGTAGCGAAGCAAAACATGTTAACGTTACTTTTAGATTGGCACACAGTAAACCGAGCCGATTCGCCAATCTGAAAGAAGCCTACAATGATGCCAGTTTTAATGAGAGGAAGTGCTGTGTTTATCAGCCAGATAGTGCTCGTTGATGACAACCAGGATTTTCTGGCCGTTTCGCAGGAATTTCTAGAAGCCTTTGAGGGTCTTCAAGTTGTTGGAACAGCAACTTCGGGTCCGGAGGCTCTGGACTTACTCAGTCGCATCTCTCCAAACCTTCTGATTGTGGATGTTTCTATGCCTGAGATGAATGGTCTGGAGCTTACCCAGCAAGTCAAAAGGCGCTGGCCAGGTCTGCCAATTATTGTCTTGACATTGCTGGATACGCCGTTGCACCGCCAGGCGGCGATTCAGGCAGGGGCAGACGCATTTGTCACTAAGGCGTCAATGGATGACGATTTAATCCCCGCCATTCAAGGGTTGCAGAGAAATGGGAAGGCCCATTAGAGCTTTCCGGGTGTTGAGATAGACGGCTGCGAGGGCACCTCTCAGGTGCCCTCGCGTTTTTATATTGCCGATTGGATAGCGACCCAATCGGCGGCGCCGAGAGACATGGGGTCCTGCGACACAAGATCCTCCGATCGCTACTCCGCCTTGGTAAGAATGAGTTTCTCTCGCGGAGGAATACCGCACACACGGAAAAGATTGCTTCTTAATCATCCATCCCTCATCACTCAAAACTATGCTATAGCTTTTCAGAAAACGTTCCGGGCAGCTTTGTGCTTACAAGAGACACAACTTTGTTCAGAGCATTATCTGAAAAGCTATATGACCGCAACGTCAACCTTCTAAAACACTTTCTCATATTGACCCTCAATCTGTGATCTACTGAATTTCTTGCATCTGTTTCCAGTCTTTGCTATAATGCTTGTCAATGCGGGCGTGGTTCAGCGGTAGAACGTCTCCTTGCCAAGGAGAAGGTCATGGGTTCGAATCCCA
>JAFGLD010000320.1 GCA_016928235.1 Anaerolineae bacterium
GTACTGCACGGCGGAAATACTTCCGCAACCTTATGAATTCCACTGCGCACAACTAATTGCGGAAGAACTTCCGCCAGCGTGTACTAGATTGCACAAACAGTCTGATCTGCCCTCCGTAAAGTCAATAACCCTGGCCCGCAATTTGAAAACAGCGCTATTGACAAATGCCTATCCATATATGGCATACAACAGGCCTGATTGGCTGCCCGCTGCTTACTCATCACAATCTTGCGGGCAGTTGCCTGCGTTTTCAAAAACTGTGCACAGGCCATCCCCACAAACACCGCAGTCCATGTCACAGTTGTAGACATCTTCGCCATTCTCACATAAGCCATTGCCGCAGGTGCTACTGCCACCGCCGCAATCTTGCGGACAGTTGCCTGCGTTTTCAAAAACGGTGCATAGACCATCCCCACAAACACCACAGTCCATGTCGCAGTTGTAGACATCTTCGCCATTCTCACAGACGCCATTGCCGCAGGTGCTGCTGCCACCGCCGCAATCTTGTGGACAGTTTTGCGGATTCTCGAAAGTGGTGCACAGGCCATCCCCACAAACACCGCAGTCCATATCGCAACTGTAGACATCTTCGTCATTCTCACAGATGCCGTTCCCGCACCGGCTTCCTGATACACTGCCCGACGAGCCGGCTGATCCTGTAACCGTCAATGTGTGTTTGCCGCTGATGACAATCTCTTCCTTCTCTAAGATGACGTTCTCATCACAATCCTCAATCCGCACATCCCATGTTCCCGGATCGAGCGGGAAGGTGCGGCTTCGCCCAACCGCGACCTTTTCATCTTCGCCCAACCAATCTGCGCCCCACATTGTATTGGTGCTCAATGAAATATAGATATAACACATCACTATATCGGTTTTGTTGATCACCGTCAGGCCGGCCTGTGATGAATCGTCTGAGTGGGGTGCCATTGTAACCACTTCCTCACTATCCGATAAGGATCTCCCCCTGTCCGGCTGGGGTGTTTGTGACGGCACTACAGTTGGCGAAGAGCCGGCACAGGCCAACGTCGATACAAACAGCCAGACCATAAGTACCCAAACAATATAACGATACCATTTCTTGTTCATAACACACTCCTTTGTTTACCATTCCTAAAGAACCCCTACTCGTTATACCAAACAATTTTGAGACAAAACGAAATACGCCCGGAGATTAACCATCACCTTTCACCTGCGATCCACTCGTTTTCTCGATCTCCGCCAGCTTTGCGTCCAACCGTTCTAAGGCTGCCACCAGCCTCTCAAGTCTGACCGATGCGCGGCATAAATCTCCTTTCTCGCCCAAATCTTCGAGCCGATGCGCTTCGTTGACCACCTGTCGGGCGCCTAACACACCGGCCTGTCCCTTCATTCGATGGGCTTCGCGGTACACATGTTCAGCATCCTCCGCCTCCAACGCGGCCCGCAAATCGGCGACCGCTATTGGCCAGGATTTCCGAAACAAACGAATAACCTCCCCCAGGAGAGCGCGATCGCCATCACAGTAGTCCATCGCCTCAGACATCGCCAACACATCCTGAGACACGATGTCACTGGACGCTAACGCCAAATTCGCTGCCGTATTACCCACCATCTGCTCAATGATGGTATGAATCGCAGACATCTTAACCGGCTTGGCCAGAAAGCCATCCATTCCAGCTGCCAAACACTTTTCCTGATCGCCTTGCATCGTATGAGCCGTCAAGGCAACAATCGGCGTACGTTTGCCGGTTGCTTGCTCGTGATCGCGGATCTGTTTGGTAGCATCAAATCCGTCCTGGAGAGGCATCTGTACATCCATCAAGACAAGATCGAAGTCTCCATTTACCGTTTGTTCAACGGCTGCCAGGCCATCCTCAACAGCGGTCACCTGCCACCCCTGTTTTTCCAGCATGGCAACCATCACCTGTCGATTGATCGGATTATCCTCAGCCAGTAGAATTTGCATGTGTTTGCCGGCCACTGAGGATGCAGCCTGCAAACCTGACGATGGGACATCTTTGATATGCTGGGGCTCTATGATTCCAAACGTCGCGGTAAAGTGAAATGTACTACCCCGGCCCACTTTGCTCTCCACCCATATCCGCCCGCCGAACTTCTCTACCAACCGCTGAGAGATAGCCAGACCCAGACCGGTCCCACCATATTTGCGAGTGGTCGAGCCGTCAGCCTGGGTAAATGCATCGAAGATTTTCCTTTGCTGTTCAAGGGGAATACCAATACCGGTATCCTGAACAGAGAAGTGCAACGTAATCTCATCCTGGTTAACCTGTTCGAGGCTCACAGCCAACATGACTTTGCCCTTATCGGTGAACTTGACAGCATTTCCCAGAAGGTTAAGGATCACCTGACGCAGCCGAACCGGGTCACCGCGCAGTGCCGGCAGCACGCCCGTACCAATGCGGCTGAGTAGTTTCAGTCCCTTGGCAGCAGCACGCGGCATTACCATCGTAATCGCCTGCCCCACGACTCTGTTGAGATCGAAATCCACCTCTTCCAGATCGAGCCGCCCGGCCTCGACCTTGGACAGATCCAGGATATCATCGATCAAATCCAATAGCACCTCGGCTGAAGTCCGCGCCCCCAGAACGTAATCATGCTGCTCATGTGTCAGATCGGTATCTTGTGCCAGCTCAAGCATTCCGACCACACCATTGAGAGGGGTACGGATTTCGTGGCTCATATTCGTCAGAAATTCGCTCTTGGCACGGCTGCCCGCTTCGGCTGCCTCACGCGCGCGTTCCAACCGCTCCATTAACCTGGCATTTTCCAATGCCAGTCCGGCACGCTCGGCAAAAGCTGTCAAAATACGCTGTTTCTGCTCGTTGAAGGCATTGATGTCCGGGCTTTTCATACCTAACACACCAATTACCTTGCCGCCGCCACGGAGCGGAATGCAAAGCTCGGAGCGAATAGTGGGATCTGTCTCTAAAGAGCGCGGATCGGCCTTGACATAGGGAGTATAAACAACAGCATCGATACGAAACGCTGTTGCTATCAATCCGGCATCTTCAAGCGAGATGGCAAGCATATCGTTTGTGGTTGGATCATTTGTCCCATCTACCATTCGAAGAACACCCTGATCCCCGTCGAAAAGCCACACAGCACAGTCAGCTGCGTCGATCTCCTCTGTAACTGCCTGTATAATCTGCCTGGTCAATGTCTTCAAGTCGCTGCCGGGGCTTAGCAACCGTCCCGAAGCCTGGTGAAGCGATGCTAATTCTTTGGCATAAGCGGAAAGTGCTTTCTCTACTTCCAAACGCTCTGTCAGATCGGTAAATACAGCAATGGTGCCGATCACACGTTCATCGCGTATCCGAGGTACCCCGGTGATCAAGGTATAAATGGTATTCCCATCTGCGCAGATCAAACGTGCCTCATATCTGTTCACCTCCCCACGCTCTCTCCGGGCCCAGACCTGGCTCAAGGCAGGCCGATCTTCCATAACAATCAACGTATCGATCTGCCAACCGAGCATATCCTCCGGCGCATATCCCATCATCCCGGCAAAAGCCGGATTGACATATTCCAAAATGCCATCCTGATTGGCCACAATCAACCCCTGGCCCATTGTGTTCATAACCTGCAAAGCAAATTCACGCTGCTCACGTTCGGCATCTTCAGCCTGCTTACGCCTGGTAACATCGGACACTGAGACAACAACCGCATGTGGTCGGGCCCTGTCCTCCTCGAAGAGTGGGCAGACATTGAATGATAGCCAGGAAGTCTCACCGGAGGGCTTATCGATCCTGACTACCTCTCCAAACCGTGAATGCCCGTCACGCAAGGTAGCCAGGACAGGGTGTTGCTCAGAGGATAAAGATGTACCATCTTCATGGACGATCTGTCCATTGAAGGAAAAGGGAACCCGCCGCATAATTTCTTCGATAGGAAGCCCCAGGAGTGCCTCAGCACTGGCATTGGCGGTACGGATATATCCCTGAGCATCCAGCAGCATTACGCCCTCTGTCAGCGCGGAAATCACCGAGTAATATCGTTCCTCGCTCTCGTAAAAGGCGATCTCCGCCAGCTTGCGGCGCGTGACATCTCGTGCAATACCTTGCAAACGAGTCGGTACGCCATAGCCGGGCAACAAGGTCACTGTCTGTTCGATCCACTTTGTTTCCCCGCTGCTGGTGATAATGGGAAGCTCCCGTGTAGTCTGTGGAATTTGCTCGACTATCTGGCGCCTGTAGTAGGTCTCGATGAGTCGATGCCAGGTAGGAGGCACCAGGTCGATCACCGTCATCCTGGCCAATTCTTCACCCGTATACCCAACAAGTCGCTCTGCGGCCTGGTTGATAAATATGAAAGTCCTCTGTTTGGCATCCAACACATAGACGACATCATCCGCCATCTCGACGATCTGGCGGTAACGACGCTCGCTGTCCTCCAAAGCCTGCCCGGTTAGTTTGCGCTCGGTGATGTCTGTGTTAATACCGACAACGCGAACAATCGCTCCATCACTGTCCCGTACCGGGAGCGTACGACCATGTATCCATCGAACAGTGTCATCAGGCCGGACAATCCGGTACTCGACATTGTAATCACCCACATCCCAGGTAGACAGAGCTGCCTTCACGCGTTCTTGATCATCGGGGTGAACAGCTTCCAGAAAGATATCCATCCCCTGAGCAAGCTTCTCCCTGCTTCGTCCCCAAATGCGCTCATAAGCCGGGCTGATATAGATGATTTCACGCGTATGAGGATCGATCAGCCATAATACATCGTCCAGGGTTTCCGCGATCTGGCGAACGATCTCTTCATGGGCCGCTGTCTCTTTCCATAATGGCATATCAACCTGTTCAGCACCATCGATGTCATCACCAGCGGGCTGAAGCTCGTCCTCGGCAATACGAGCCAGATCGCCCAACAGCGCAATTTCATGGGTGTTGAGATCACGCGGTTGGGTATCGGCGATACACAACATACCAATTCTGCTGCCATCCGGCATAGCCAGTGAGCATCCGGCATAAAAACGGACTTTTGGTTTCCCCTTCACCAGAGGGTCGCCTGCTAGTCGCTTGTCAGATGCTGCATCGGGAACGACTACCACACCTTCGGCAAGGAGAACATGCTCACAAAATGTTCTCTTACGAGGCAGCTCCTGCACCTCGATACCCTGGCGGGATTTCAGCCACTGGCGTTGTGCATCGACCAGGCTGAGATAAGCAAACGGTACCGAAAAGACGTGCTGCGCCAGCCGCGTGAGCCGATCAAAGCGTTCCTCAGGTGGCGTATCCAGAAGCCTCAAGGCTTGCAGCGCGGCCAGTCTTCGATCTTCGGAAAGCGATGTGTGCATATCCAAAAACCGTCATCTCCTTCTGCTGATCAGGTGATCGAGGGCAAGAATTCGCAATACGTCTGATGCAACTTTAGTCCCGAAACGGTGTCAGAGCAATAGGGTAAACTATGTAAAATGAATGGCAGTTGGATATACGACATAGTCGCCAAATGATGTGCTCAAGTGTCCTTTCTGTGTCAGCAGGAGTCGTCGAGCGCGATAGGGGATTCCCGCCCCACGCTTCCGCGGGGGCAGGCATTTCGCGGGAACGACGGGGTTGGCGAAGGTGTTGCCATGCCCAGGAAACTCAACACGAGCAGAACGAAAGTGCAAACACAAAATATGGAGACTATGTCAGAATATCAATCAAGTTCGTATTGTGCCCCGCAAGTCGCATGATGGGGGTGAAGTCGTCTACACTGTTCGGCAAAAGCCGGCTGAGTTGGATGAAAAACTGGTAGCAGGAGTAGATATAGGACTGGACAATCTGGCGGCTGTAACTTCCAATAAGCCGGGCTTCAAGCCCGTTCTTGTTAACGGCAGACCGCTCAACAGAGCGTACCACGCTTAAGGCCTTTAACGTATCACCGCATTGAGCATCGATGCCGACCGTAACCTTCCCTATGGCCTCAATATGAGAAGAAGCGTCCAGTGTGGACTATTCCAGCATCGATGTAGCAGGGAGTACAAACGGCGGGTGTTGGCTTCACGGGGACACGCCAAAATATGCGTGAATCAAGGAGGATGAAAGGAGTACCCCGGGAGGATGCCCGGAGGATGCTAAGACAC
>JAFGLD010000321.1 GCA_016928235.1 Anaerolineae bacterium
AGGTGATTTACCTCCCTTTGTCAAACAATTCCTACTCAATCATGGCTATTCTCTTGCCTGACATACCATTTATGTCCGGATCTCAGCGAACATACGCGTCCGCAGCCCCCTCATCGATGTGCTCACCCCCGGCCAGACACGAAGGTCTGTGTTTTTCCCCCAACCTGATAGTTGTCCGGTGTGTTATCATTAGCCTCAGCAAAAGCCTATCTGACATCAGGTTGTTCAACAGACTACAAGGATATTCACCTGTGAAACCAGAACAAACACCATTTTCTAAGGCTTGGTGGTCCGTAGAACTGCCCGGCTACCGGGTGTGCAATGGAACCTACTGCTTCTTCCCATACGAGCAGATTCCACCGCTTGATGAGGATTTGTTTCGGGGAGAATTTCAGTGGCTGACGGCACTAGACAGCCGTTCTCGCTCTATCGTTGATATTCACAAACAGGTACCGGACGATGCGCTGGCGCTCAAGATGTCTGAGTTGTCGACATCTGCAAGGCAGCTAAACTTGAAGCTGCCCACTGCCTTTGTGAAATTCATGAGCGTTGCCCATCTTCGAGATCAGATCCCATCTTGCACGGCCTGTTATTTCGATCTTCCCGAGAAAATCATCGAAGATCCGTTTGGTGGAACCGGCTATGTGATCCGATTCTTGAACGACCAACAAGATATTCTGATCTGGTCACTCTATCTGAAGCCCGGTGGCGATCACTGTGTCCTGGTTTCATCTGCAGCGTTTGATGAGTTGTCTTTGGCGGACATTCCTCGGGAGGCACTTCTCGAGAGCGTGGCTTTCTGTGCAGAGAGTTTCGAGGCTTTCTTGTATCGCTTTTGGCTGGAGAACACGCTCTGGTTTGCTTTATCCGGTGGACAGCCGTTGACGGACGAGCAAAAACACTATGTGAGCCATTATACAACTGATTAGAATCGCTCTTTCGAGATGTTGGACTTCCGCCTCCTTCTCGGGAGTCGAGCGTTTCGACTCGATGGGTGGGCAGTTCCTATGCTCCGCGTAGGAACGCCTGGTGGAATGCTCTGCGTCCCGTCCCTACTATCACTCTTTAATTGACTATGATTATGCAATTTAGGGCATTGGTGACAAGTTAAGCAATCGAGCAGCCTGTCAAGATCTGATGTGAGCAAGGCACGCCGGTTGACCTCACCCTGCGAAGCTGGATGTCTTGCACAGCGATCGTCGTCCCTCTCCAAATTTGGAGAGGGACAGCGCCGCTTGGTCTGGTCGCCGACCTGGCAGGGTGAGGTCTTGACAGGTGGCTTATCTCCTTAACTTGTCACCAAAAAATTTAGGGAATAGCCGCTGCAAGCATTTGATGTACCTGGCATGCTCGCCGATATGTCAGAGCCAGGAATTGCTCCATTTCCTTGACTGCCGAATGGGTCACTGCGACTTCGAACAGCAATGGATTGGCGTACTGAGTTTGCCGAAGCGCCTGTACGAGCCCATTCCAATCGATAAATCCTTCTCCAGGCGGCACATGGTCGACATACGCTGCGATACGATCAGACAGGTGAATGGCCAAAAGCCTTCCGCTGAAACTCGGCAGCAGATCAAACGGATTGGGGCCGTCAATCTGCTCATGGGAAGAATCGTAGCAGAAGCCAAAACAGGCTGGATCGAGCTGTGACACCACATCCAGCACCAGATCCGTTGCCGGGCCGGGTAGCACATTCTCTACCGCAAAGATAACACCGGTCTCACGCGAGACCGTTTCCAGATAGCTGCCTGTCTGGAGCACCCGCTTGAAGAGATCCGTTGGGTCAGAACCTTCGATCTCAAAAGGCCCTGCATGGACGACCACCACCGGAATGTCGATCTCGGCGGCCGCGCTTGCGACTTCGGCTAACTGTCGTGAGCTGTCCGGCAAATCCATGCAGCAAGGGGCATGAAGAGTATCGATCGCCAAACCGTTCTCCCGTATCAGATTTTTGAGGCGCTTTCTGCCTGAAGCCGTCTGATAGCCTGAGTGCTCTACCGT
This sequence comes from Anaerolineae bacterium, assembly GCA_016928235.1. GTDB lineage: Bacteria > Chloroflexota > Anaerolineae > Aggregatilineales > UBA3940 > JAFGMS01. The sequence continues at coordinate 2,002 of JAFGLD010000321.1, forward strand.
TCCCCCAAGGGAGACATGGGAGAATCCCGCTGCGGCAATCACCGGAATCTGCTTCTCAATCGGAATGGTATAGTCGAAGCATGTCGAGATAGATAGGGCTGGACGGTTCACATTGTCTCCTGTTTCGAAGGGAAATAATGGCTCACGATTTCCCTTACTCTCTTCAGCCACTCCCGGCGTTGCTCCGGAGTGCTGGTGACCATGACAGTGAATATCTCGCGATAAAACATATCGACCCCGCAAAATCCGAAGATGCAGTTCTTCCAGATTGTTTCAAGGGGATCGCCAAACGTGGACATCTCCCGCTTCGGTTTCGTGTTGGCTGTGTTGAAGACCAGAGCCGCCTGCGCCTTCAGCAAGCCGATGGGTACACCCTCACCCTGATCTCCCTCTTCGAACCGGTAGGCTACTCCAGGCCGTATCACCCGGTCGACCCAGCCCTTTAAGATGGCGGGCGGCTGCCCCCACCAGTTGGGATGAACGATGATGATCCCATCAGCGGCCGCGATCTCAGCACAATGTGCCGCGATAGATGCGGGAAGAGGAGCATCGTCAGGAATTTCGTCGGACGGGAGAAGCGGATCGAAACCTTCCTGGTAGAGATCGTGCAAGGTTGCCGTATGTCCACTCTCCAGTACTTCCGCCGCAGCAGTTTGCGCAATGGCATGGTTGAAGCTGTCTGTGTCAGGGTGAGCCAGAATGATCGAGATTTGCATGTTGTGTGTAATCCCTGGATTGTTGCCGGTAGAGATAGATTTCAGATTTGTTGTCCAAATCACCTTCAACTATCCAACCCAAAGAAGAGCCGTGCTGTTCGTGTTGTCGCCTCGGCGATCTCCTGTTCAGGCTTTCCAACGGCCTGAGAGACAGCCTTCAGCACGTAAGGGAGAAAGGCCGGCTCGTTCCGACCATCTTTTGGGCGCGCCGGCATAGTGCGCGGAGTCAGAAAGGGCGCGTCAGTTTCCAGCATCAGCCGGTCGAGGGGGATCTGCCGCACGACTTCGCGCAAATGCTTGCCGCGTCGATCATCACAGATCCATCCTGTGATGCCAATGTGTAACCCCATATCGAGATACCGTTTGGCTTCATAGATCGAGCCCGTAAAGCAATGCACGACGGCTCGATCATACTGTCCCTGGTGCTGCTTAAGTATCTCGATGAAGCGTTGGTGCGCATCGCGCTCATGCATAAACAGGGGTTTCTTCACCTGCCCGGCCAGCTCGATCTGCGCCTCGAACCACTGCTCCTGCACAGGGCGCGGCGAGAAGTCGCGGTTGAAGTCCAGCCCGCACTCCCCCACAGCGACAACTGTGCTTTGCCTGGTGAGGGTCTGCAGCGTACGGATTGTGTTGGGAGTGCAGTGTTTGGCATCGTGCGGATGGACGCCGGCGGTGCTATACAGAACACCGGGGAACTTCCGCGCGAATTGGGCGCATTCCCGGCTACCGCGTTCCGAGGTGCCCGTGATGATCATGATACCCACGCCCGCTTCCTGCGCCCGCTTCATAACCTGGTCGCGGTCTGCGGAGAAGGATCGATGCATGAGGTTGATACCGATATCGATGAGTGGAAATGCCATGATGGTGTCCGTTCTGATAAAACCTCGATGAGGTAGCTTGGCCTATACCTGTTCGGCGCTACATTACCGTAGAACAGGTTTGTGCACAACCCTATTATTCTGGTACATATTCCTCGTAGACAACCAACGTCCCCGGCCAATCGCCAAAGACATGCTCGATGATATCGCGAACCTTTTTCCAGGATAAGCCGCCATAGCCCACGCCTATGCGCGGCATGGCGATCGAGCGGATGGTATGTACATCGGCCAGATCCTTCATGACTTGCAAGGCGGTCTCGATGGCCTGATAGCCGGCGCGGGCTCGCCGGTAACCTTCCTGCGTGCCCAGGTTGAACACTGCCGGTTGGCCATTCTCCTGCCACAAGAAGACATCGCCCAGATTAAACTGGCGCGGCTCGGTCTTGCAGCGCCTCCGGTATTCTTTGTACATTGTCGGATAACGCTGCTTGAACCCCACGGCGATACCCGCTCCCATCGAGCCCTGGCAGTTGCAGCCGTGAGCGAAAGCTTCGGCGTGATAATGGTTGGCGAACAGATCGCCGCTGACATAGTGAACGGGCATTGGGGTACTCCTGAACAGTAATCGCGATGAATGTCGCTTGCGTTTTGACAAACCGGAATTGTCTGAGGATCACGGATCGACGAGGCTGAAAAGCCGGGCGGGCATCTCCACTATCACCTGGATGTGCCCGACCTCGGCTCATTCCCTAAAAGTAGTCATTGCGGCGCGCGCCATCATAGTGACCTTTGCGCATACAACAATTCTTGAAAGCAGCGACCAGAGTTGCAGGGACATGGATCGTTTCGACCCAATTTCTCGATCAGCTCTTTGTCACCATGTACTACCCGCTGTCCGCGTTTGACGTGGGTTTCAGAAGGGAATCCTTTGCGGCGTTTACGGGTAACCTCAAAAGCCTGTCATTTCGTCGAAGTCTGCTGATTGTACCATGGTGTTCCTTCCTTTCTATCATTTTGAGCGAAAAATTACGACTACGGACAGGCCGGAAGCGGCAGCGCCCGTGATGGTCACTGATCCAGGTCGATCCTCATCGTCATCGATGCATCGTCCCGGCTCACTGCCTTGAAACCCAGACGCTCGTACAAGCGGCGAGCAGGATTATCAACCGATACACTCAAAGAGACAGCGTGATACCTGGATTTGGCGACCTGGAGCAGCCGCTCGATCATCTGTGTGCCTAGTCCTTGCCCTCGATACTCCGGAAGAACGGCGACTGACAGTTCCGGCGTTTGATCGTCGACATAGCCATAACCGATCATCAACCGTAGCCAGGCTGCCCCAACCGGTATGCCTGCATCGACGGCCGCCACACCCATGTCATCGATGCGTCCCCAGCCTTCGACGTATCTGGCCAGGTTGGAATGCTTGACGATGTCGCGGTCGGGTAGTGGCATGCCATGCGGCACGAAGATAGCCTGATAGAGCATTTCCCACAGAAACGGCTCGTCATCTCGCGTCGATGGCCGGAAAGTGAGACAACCGGCAGGCTCAGCCATCGATACCCTCCAGTGTCTTGTGGAAGATCAGGTAACGGCGATAGACATGCATGCCGGCGCGCTCGTAAAGAGCAACTGCGTTCGTCTGGTTTTCCGAATCGACATCCAGCCCGGCTGCGGCAAAGCCATGCTCACGTAGTATGTGGAAGCTGCGCCGCAGCAGCGCGCTGGCCAGGCCACGCTTGCGCCAATCGGTGCGGACGCCAACGCTCGCGATCCAACCCAGATCCGGCTCGTGCTCGCCCCAGGGGCTGCACAGAGACAGCCCAACGATCCGATCCCCATCCATCGCCACCAGCCACAGCGATTCGTCGAGATGTGTGCCGAAGCTGAAATGGCTCCACACATCAAAAGGCAGCTTGGTGAACCCCCAATTGTCTTTGAAGATATCTGCCTGGGCTTCATACACAGCATGACCATCTCGCTCGATGTTGAATGGGCGCAGGCTGATACCGTCCGGCAGCGGCGGCGGATCGATGGGTGTTTCCAGGCTGATGCGCATGAACCAGGTTACCCGGATAACCTGGTATCCTTCAGCTTCGAGCAATGCAATGGTCGATGTGTTGGTGTCGCGGCTGTGACGGGTGCACTCGATGGGCATACTGAGCTTCAGTTCTTGTCTGGCACGCTCGCGGTGTCGATCGTCTGCCCGTTGCAACAACCGTGTGCCGATCCCCCGGCGGTGATAATCCGGATGAACGTGCCCAGAGCCCCACCCCTTCCCATTGCGTGGATCGAGCTCGGCAGTGCAGTAGCCGACGGGGTGGCTATCGACTGTGGCAACGAAGCAGTTGGCCTCCGGATAGAAATAGGGTGCTTCAAAGCGCTCGCGGATTGATTCGGCTGTAAAGAATTGATCCTCCTGATGATGTGCTACCGAGCGGTTGTTGATCTCCATCAGTGCCGGGAGATCGTCCCACTCAAAAGACCGAATAGTGACATCGTGGTTGTTCATTCAAGTTCCTTTTTGTGTTCACTACAAACAGGGCGAGAGGTGCCGCTTAAGCGCCAATCGCCAGAATCAAAAAGCGGCCACGAGCATCGCCGTGACCGCCGGATTAGATAGATTGTAGACTAACTAAGGGGGACCGGAAGGAGGTTGTGCTCGCAAGTGATATGAATGGTGAATAGTGTTGTCATGGCAAAAGCTCCTTTCCTCTAACAGAGAGGGTAACTGTACCGCAGTATTTCTGATCGAGCAAGGAGTCAGCCGCATTTGTTTGTTCAAAGCTTGTCCTGTATAAAAGAGAGACGCGCGTATTGAGTTTTTGGTGGTAAGGAGATTCATATGGGTACAAAAGATGATATCAAGGTTATTGTGGTTGGCGGTGGCGGCGCGGGGCTGTGCGCATCGATTGCAGCCATAGAAGCTGGAGCTGCCGATGTCACGCTGCTTGAAAAAACATCGAAGCTGGGGGGAGATACCATCCTGTCCGGCCATATTATTTCGGCAGGAGGCACGCCGCTTCAAAAGCAAGCTGGGATCGAGGATACGCCACATCAGTATCTCATCGATCTCCTGAATGGAGGGCGTTTCGCCAGTGATATCATTCTGGCAGCCACATTAGTTCAAAACGGCCCGATGGCCTGGGAGTGGCTGTCGGAGCACGGCTGCCAGTTCCCCGGCCCCGAGGCCCTGCATGTCCAGCATGATCACATGCTGGCGCGTAGTGTCAAGCTCGGGCCACCCGGCATGTTAGCACTCAAACAGGCAGCTGAGGATCGAGGTGTCAAAATTCTGTTAGATAGTCCTGCTCAATCGCTGATGCTGGCAGGTGGCCGCGTGGCCGGGGTTGTTGTAGAGAAGGATGGCCAGACTACTGAATATCCGGCCGATGCTGTTGTTCTGACGACAGGCGGCTTCGGACGCAACAAAGAGATGATCAACACCTATTGCCCTAAATTTAACGAGGCCGTATCGTGGAACTCACTCGGCATCACCGGCGATGGGATCAGACTGGCGCAGGCGGCTGGAGCCGATCTGGTTCAGATGGATGCCTTTCGGGTCATCCAATCCGGCGCGGATGTACGGATGAAAGTCTTGCATCCTACGTATTTGCTGGCACAAATACGGGCGCTGGGCGGCATTCTGGTCGCGCCGGACGGCCGGCGTTTCTACGATGAGATGGGACGCAGCTTCGAGATGGTATACGCCGCCATGGAATGTGGCCCCTTCTATTTCCTGATCTTCGATGCCAAAATGGCGACGCCTTCGCAGTGGCTACCTGAAGACACCTTCGAAAAACAGATGGAGGCTGCCGTGGCGGACGGCATGGTAGTCATGCAAGCAGATACGCTGGATGGGCTGGCCGATCAGATGGGAGCACCCAATCTGGCGCAGACTGTCGAGCAGTGGAATGCCGACGTGGCAACAGGTGAGGATACAGCCTACGGCCGGAAAGAGAGCCTGGCCCCAATCATCGAGCCGCCGTTCTATGCCATACGCTACAAGCCGGCCATCGTACAGACGCTGGGCGGCTTGCGGATCAACTCCCAGGCTCAGGTGCTCGATGCATCCGGCCGGCCAATCCCAGGATTGTATGCAGCGGGGCAGGTCACCGGGGGCGTCCACGGCGCCGATTATATCGGCGGAAGCGCCCTACTGGAGACCGCTGTTTACGGCATCATTGCCGGCCGGCAAGCGATTGCCGATGCGTAAAACAGATCATCACTCGACCTTTGCAGCACGTTGACAACACACCAATCGTATCTTCTCAATCAATGGGGGTAAAGTTGCAGTTCTCGACACTTTTTATGCGTAAAAACGTCGCGATGAGACATCTTTCCTCGAATTATTGAGAAGATACCATGGCAGTGTCCTCAGAAGCTTGCCGACCAATTACGGTCAGCACTCGTGATCGGCAACAGATTGGAGATCGAACCATGCAGATAGTCACCGATAGTGGGACAGATGTATGTCTGACACCTGAGCAGGCAACCGAGCTAAATGTACACATCGTGCCTCTCAGCATCACATTAGACGGCAATTCCTACCGCGAAGGGATAGATATCCGACACGATGCGTTCTATCGCATGTTGGCGGTGACAGAGAGTCTCCCTGTCACGTCGCAGCCCTCAATCGGTGACTTTGCTGAAACTTACCGGCGGCTGGCGGCGACCGATCCGGAGATACTCTCTATCCACATGTCATCGGGGTTGAGCGGCACGCTTAATTCGGCGCAGGCAGGAGCAGATCTGGTACCGGAAGCCAACGTCACCCATATCGACACCATGACCTTATCGGCTGCCGCAGGTTGGCAGGTCGAGGCGGCTGCCCGGGTTGCAAAAGCAGGCTGGGCCAAAGAGCAAATCCTGGCTCTCGTGAAGCGGATCAGCGATGCCAGCGAGAGCCTATACACGCTGAATGAACTTAAGTATCTGATCCACGGCGGGCGGATCAGCCACATGAAGGGATTGATCGCTTCGCTGCTGAATATCAAGCCAATCATTGGCGTGGAAAAGGTAAAAGGGACTTATGTGCAGCGTGGCCAGGTCAGGAAGTTCCGGCAAGCTCTCGAAGGATTAGCCGGTCTCATTGCCCAGCAGCACGCGCCGGGCAGTGCGCTGCGTGTACAGGTGCTTCATGCGCATAACCCCGAGGGAGCAGAAACACTACGCGGGTTGATCGATCAGCGGTTTGACTGCACCTGGCTACCGATTAGAGAGCTGTCTCTTGTGCTGGGCGCGCATACCGGCCCTACCATGGTGGGGGCTGCCTATGCCCCCCTGGCCGCTTTTGCCGATGTTCCCTGGTAGAAGAAGGGCAGTTGCTGAGCAGTGCGTTAAGTAACGCACAACTTGCTATTTGCGATCATAATGGGGTTAGCGTTCGAGATCGATCTCATAGCAAGTTGTGCGCTCTTGCGTTAAAAGCTTTATGCGGTGAGTATTCAGCTATCGGCAAATGCTTCTATTATTCTTTTCGCCTATCCCGTCGTGACAGCTTGTAGCTACCCATCCCAATCACTCCCAGGCTCGTAGCCGCAATAAGAACAGCATATCGCAATCTATTAACAGGTCTGCCGCCTGTAGCCGGTAGATCCTTGGGAAATAGGATGATCGATGCCTCGGCAGACACATTGCCTGCATAAGCAGTATTGGTCACAACGCCTGCTGGAGCGGCGTCTTTAACGACCGTTTTGATGACGATCGTCACCTGCTCGCCCGGCTGGAGCACGCCGATCTGCACGGTAACCAGGTTACCTGTCTGGGTGATAGCACCGCGCGTTGTCGTTACTTCGGTGATAGTAAACTGGGCTGGGATATTGTCGGTGATGGTGACCGTCCGGGTCGGTAGCGTGCCGGGGTTCGACACAATGATCGTCCACGTTACGGTCTCACCCGGCAACGCCTCCGATGGCGAGACGGATTTACTGAGTACCGGATCGAGCTGCGCAATCACCGGTGTGACTGCCGGGTTAGGCATCCCCGTTGCCACCGGCGTCGCCCCCCCTGAGTCGATGGGAGCAACATCGGTACTGGTGTTGTTGTCCAGGTTCGGGTCGCTGACATCCGGCGGGCGGGCAATCGAGGCTGTGTTGGTCACTGAGCCCGAGGCGCTGGAAGACAGAGTGCCCGTTACGGTATAGGTGGCCACTGCGCCGTTAGCCAGATCAACCGTCGTGTTGATCTCGTTGCCGGATCCACTCCCGGCGCCACATGCCCCTGATCTTTCCGAGAATCTGAGGCACCAGATACAGGAGCTGGTGGGCAGCCGGGATTGGGCGATCTTAAGCGGCAGAAAAG
>JAFGLD010000322.1 GCA_016928235.1 Anaerolineae bacterium
AAACGCCCAACGCAATCCTGACCCAATCGCGGTCAGGGGAAATCGTTGGGGCGAGATGCGTACGTTTGTATACATTTCAGGAAACAGGACAAAAAGATATGTTGTCTGATGACGAGATGAAAGACATATTGAGCAGTTTGCCGGAACATCCAGACATTGTACAGGCCGGGGTCGATATGGCGATCCAACAGGAATACATTAAGATGGCTTCGACACTCGATGCCGAGCCGGACTCTGACGGAGTCATCGATGAGCAGGGCCGGCTTCTCCTCGAACAGACTGCTTCCATCGACGACAAGAAAAAAGCGCTGATACACCTGGCCCAAACCGGGCGTGTAATGGCGTCCAGGCTGATCGAGCAGTTCCTGGAACAAGCCGGAGCCCAGCTACACGATTGGGCCACTGTGGCCTTGTGGGAATGCAGGATGATGGCCGATGTTGTGTGGGCTGATGGGGAGGATATAGGGATCGTCATAACCGGATTGGGCGCCGAGGGGCATCGACTGCGCTACTTCGTCGTCCTGCGACCGATCGAGCCGGGTGGTATCACAAGCAGCGACCACGCATTGATCGCCCAGGCTTTTGCTGAGGTATGCGAAAGCCTTGACTCTCGCCTCGAAGAGGCTCAGATATACCCGACACATGCCAGATTGAAGATCCTGGTCCCGATGGACGTGGCAGTCGGCGCAGTCATCGGCGGAGGAATCGAGGCCTGTAATCAGAGCAAGCAATTTCTGGCTACAGGATACTTCGTGACGAATGATCGGATACCCACTGACGAGGACATACAGGCGTTTGTCGATGGCCTGTTATGACAGCAGCCTACAGCAGACTGATACTGTTTGTCCCCCTGAGGTATCTTTTCAATAACTTGGGGTCGTTTTAGTTCTTAGTTTGTTGACCGTCGACCTGTGATTTGTGCCTGAAAACTGATCACTGATCACCAAGAATTCGCTTGAAGTTGCCCCACCCCCGGATTATTGAGAAGATACCCCCTGATCGACACGATGCCCATCTTCCAATGCTCTTACGATTATCTGTGATTGTTCTAATAGAGGTCTTATCTTTTTCTAACAAAGCCTGCCTATACTACGAGCAAATCTGAAGCCAAATAAACGTAGTGGAGGACAAAGTAATGTATGTGACTCGTTGGAACCCAAATCGTGATGTTATGAGCCTTCGCGCGGCGATGGATCGTCTGCTTGAGGACAGCTTCGTCCGCCCCTGGTCGACAGAAGAAAATGGTCAGCGCGTGGCAAACCTGCCTATCGATGCCTACAGCACCGATAATGAGATTGTTGTCATGGCGGCTGTGCCTGGCGCCAGACCGGAAGATGTAGAGATCACTGTTGAGGGCGAGACGCTGATCATCAAAGGCGAAATCCCGGAGACAGTCGAGAATGTCAACTATCTTTTCGCTGAGCGATTTCATGGTCCCTTTAGCCGTACACTACAGCTCAACGTACCAGTAGATGTAGAGCACATCGAAGCCACCTTTGAGAACGGTATTCTGACACTGGTGTTACCCAAGGCTGAAGAGGTTCGGCCCAAGATTATCAAAGTTCAGGCCAAATAGAATTTCAAACCAGTTGAGAAGGGCAGCTTTTGGGTGAAGCTGCCCTTCTTCTTTTTTCGGCACAGAGCTGGCGCATTTCCTTGCAGGGCAATATAGGATATATAATAGAGATAGTATTATATTGGCCTTATTGCCTATCAATCAGATGAACAAACTATGTCCTACGTATTGATTGTTGACGATGATGCCGCAATGGCACAAACGATGGCTGATATGGTGGGGTTGTTCGACTGGAAAACCGTGATTGTGCATGGCCCACGCGCCGCCATGGTGGCGATCCAGCGTACTCCCCCCGCCCTCATCCTGCTCGACTTGAATATGCCCGGTGTCGATGGGATGGAAGTATGCCGTTTTATCAAACGCGATCCAATTGCGGAAAAAACAATGGTCGTGTTTGTCACTGCGGAGGACGATCCGTCGATCCAGCAGAGGGCCCGCGAAGCGGGTGCGTCTGATTATCTGATCAAGCCGGTCGATGTCGACCGGCTCGAGGGCATTCTCGACAAGCTGTCCAAATCCACATTGAAGGCTGCCGTAGGTCAGCCTGAAAAGCCGGCCACGGCAAAACCAACCAGCCAGCCGGCTCAGGCAGACGAGGCAGCAAAAACAGGCCCGGCAGATAAACCGGAGCAGACTAAACCGGAGCAGACAAATAAGCCTGACAAGCCTGACACAACTTAGGACACCCCAGCCATCGAATGACAAGGCGCGGCTCAAACATCGGCCGTGCCTTTTGATTTTGGCATCATAGGGCTTGCATGCCCATTTTATGCTCGCTTATGTCCGGCATCGTGTAAAAACCTGTTACATTTGCGCATAAAAAGGCGCATCCAACAACCCTTTCTTACCGACTGCCGGTCGTGAGCGTATGTGACATGAGTGGTTGATGATTTGGGTCTGTCACATCCCCCACACCCGACCTTACCGGTGCCCGGTTTTCCCCCGCTCCATGCATGGAGCGGGGGTCAGGGGGTGAGGTTTTTGACGCAAAAACGAATCTATCTCTACCGAACACGTTATATCTGTTACCCAATGCACTTGGAGGCCTGGTTGATGCTCAACTTTAATACAACACACTCGTGTGAGACGGCTCTATGCTCCCAGAAACGCTAGAAGGAACTGTCGAGCGGATTACCTATACCAGCGAGGAAAACGGTTATACTGTTGCCCGGATCGCGCCGGACAAGCCGCTCGGATTCTGGAGCGGTATGGACAACGATGGGCTGGTGACGGTGGTCGGCAACCTGCCCGATCTGGTACCCGGTGAGAATGTACAGCTGGAAGGGGCGTGGCAAACTCACTCACAATATGGTCGGCAATTTCGCGCTGAGAATGTTCAGCGCATTGCGCCGGCCACCATTGAAGGTATCCGGCGCTACCTGGGCTCCGGACTGATCAAGGGGATCGGCCCCAAAACGGCCGCCCGTATTGTCGAGACCTTCGGCCTGGAGACGCTCGATGTGCTGGATTGCGCGCCGGAGCGACTTTACGAGGTCGACGGTATCGGCCCACACCGCGTTCGCCTGATCTGCACCGCCTGGGCCGAGCAGAAAGAGATCAAGCAAGTGATGCTCTTTCTGCAAAGCCATGGCGTCTCGACCAGCCTGGGGGTCAAAATCTTCAAGGAGTATGGCAATAACTCGATCCGGCAGGTGGAACAAGACCCGTATCGCCTGGCGCAAGATATTCATGGGATTGGCTTCAAAACAGCCGACAAAATTGCCCGGGCGCTTGGCTTGCCCATCGACCACCCCCGTAGGCTGGAGGCAGGTGTCGTCTATGCGCTGAACCAGGCCCTGGACGACGGGCACGTTTATCTGCCGGAGGCGGCACTGGCCAATATCGCGGCCGGGCTGTTGGAAGTGCCGGACAAAGCTGTCTTACCTGCCATCGAGCGCGCAGCAAAAGAGGAAATGGTTCGGCTTGATACCGTGCAAAGCGATGATGATGAGCCGATACAGGCTGTCTACCTGCCCATGTATTATCACTCCGAAGTCGGGGTCGCTCGCTGTGTGCGGAAGATGCTCGCCACACCGCGCTCTCGGCTGGAGACCATCCAGCGGCATGAGCCATCGACGCTGGTGGCAGAGGCCGCCGCCGAAGCAAATGTCGAGATTTCCCCGCAGCAGCAGACCGCCGTGCTGTCCGCGCTGACAAATAAAATCAGCATCCTGACCGGCGGCCCCGGCACCGGCAAGACGACTACCCTGCGGGCGCTCATTTGCGCGCTCAAAGCTCACCAGCACAGCTTCATGCTTGCCTCACCGACCGGACGCGCGGCCAAGCGGCTCAGCGAAGCCACCGATCAACCTGCTTGCACCATCCACCGTATGTTGGGCTTTTCCCCATCGAAGGGGTTTACACATAACGAAAATAACCCCCTCCCGGTCGATATGGTCATCGTGGATGAGGCATCGATGCTGGATGAGATGCTGGCTTATTCTCTGCTCAGGGCGATTGATCCCCGATCTCATCTGCTGCTGGTCGGGGATGTCGATCAGCTTCCCAGCGTGGGGGCGGGCGATGTGCTGCGCGATCTTCTCGCCTCAGGCGTAGTGATGTCAACACGCCTCGATGTCATTTTCCGGCAGAGCGCCCACAGCACGATCATCACCAACGCCCACCGTATCAACCAGGGCGAGATGCCGTTCTTCCCCGAAGAAGCCGAGGACTTTTTCCTGTTCAGCGTCTCCGATGATGTCGAGCGCGTATCTGACCTGGTGGTCGATATCGTCCGGGAGCGTATCCCGAAACGGTTTGGGCTCAATCCGATGAGTGATATTCAGGTCATCGTACCGATGTATCGGGGAGTGGCTGGGGTGATGCGTCTCAACGAGCGGTTGCAGCAGGTGCTCAACCCACCCGGCCGTCCGGCAGAGCGGTTCATCGGCGGACGGCTGTATCGGGTCGGCGATAAAGTCATGCAGACTCGCAACAATTATGATAAAGAGGTCTTTAACGGCGATATCGGGCGCGTCCATACGCTGGATCACATCAACCAGACGCTCACCGTTGTTTTCGATGATCGGTTTGTCTCCTATGACTTTGTCGATGTCACCGATCTGACCCATGCTTATGCCATCAGTGTTCACCGCTCACAGGGCAGCGAGTACCCGGCAGTGGTCGTGCCGATGGTCACCCAGCACTTCATGATGCTCCAGCGGAATCTGCTGTACACAGCCATCACGCGAGCCCGGCAGTTAGTTGTGCTGGTGGGTTCCAGGAAGGCGATTTCTATCGCGGTACGTAACAATAAAGTCTCGCAACGGTATACGGCGTTGTGCGAACGGGTGACCGGCTAGTGTTTCGCAGCATCAGTAAGCTATCAGTTATGGCCACCTGCGAAACACTTACAACAGTTGGGGATGAAGGGCTTCTTGACTGCCGGATTATTTCTGCCCAACTGTACAGTGTAGCCGGAGGCCAGGGGCTGTTTATCCATAGGCGGTAACTTAAGAGGAAAAAGCGAGCCAGCCAGGTAAAATTGAAGCTATATATACCCTACAAATTTACCGGGATAATAGCGATAGGTAGGGTCTTACGACCTTTCCCCCGCTCCAAACCGGACAGGCCACTTTCATGACATCCGGCTTTCCAGTTGGGTC
>JAFGLD010000323.1 GCA_016928235.1 Anaerolineae bacterium
AAAAGGATTACACGGATCAACCATGTCTATCAATGGGGACTTCTGACGATGTTTTCATACAGTTTCGACGATCTAATCTTACTCTTGTCATGTAGTGAAAGGTGAGAACAATGTCCGTTGGTGTCTGGGCAAAATGTGCTTTTGCTATTCAGGCAATGTCAAGATTTTGTCGATGAAGTCCCCCATGTCTCACTGGAGCGAGCCAGAGAGCCGCTCACATGTCTTCAATTGAAGGGAGTCAACTTTCATTCGCCAACAGTATTTTGTCAACAGAGCCTAAATAAATGTAGCAGGGAGTTGCCGGAATGCAAAACGACTGGCTGCTTGCAGACAGAGGCAGCTTGACGCTCTTTTTTTGCCCTCCTGTTCCCGAGTCGCTATGATTCCTCACATATGGGAAACATGCCCCCAAGTCGATCTATATACTGGTCAAGAGGTTTGGTTGTTTTTGGCTTGATATTGACAGTCCTGTCCACTGCAGGGTTGATGTTGATACCGAACACTCCCGAAGCTGCTCCGATTATGCATCCTACCTCCGTTTCGACTTTCATGCTGTTGGATATCACTGCTACGCCACCACAACAAGCCATGATTAGCCGCGGTGTTGTAGAGCCGACGCCAACCATAACCCCCACGTTGGAACTGACACAAACCCTTCAGCCGACTATTGGATGGACTGACGCGGAAAAGAACGCGCTCTCATGGCTGTGCTGGTATGAAGTGCGTGGAATGGGTGATGTACGCGCAGATGCATGCCTGTCAGTTATCTCAACGGTCAGGGCACGTTATGCCTACAACAGTGGTTTTGGCACCCATGATGTCATCAGCACTATTCTGGCCGAAGGACAATTCACGGGCGTCGAAATTGACACGAACCGACCCGCTCCTGATGCAGATCTTTGCTGGCTGGTCGAGATCTATGCCAATGGCTCTCGCGGGTCTTGTACTGGGTATTTCTATTTCGATTCGGTTCCGGGTGGGCCTTCGCTGTGTGTCATCCGGTCCGGCAACGGACAATTTATCGAGTTTCACAATGGCTGGAAGTAACAACTTCCAGTCGGCTGGCGAGACGCTGCGAGGGCTTGAGCGAAATCGCTATGTTCGGCGTCTTTTTGGGCAGATCGCGCCACGTTACAATCTCATGAACCGCTTGATGACTGGAGGGCTCGATCAATACTGGCGACACATTGCTGTACGTGAATCCCGATTGCCTGAGAATGGCCTCTTGCTCGATCTAGCCACAGGGACAGGCGATATTGCCTTCATGGCCCTGAAGCACGATCCATTCTTGCGCGTTGTTGGCGCGGATTTTGCCGTCGAGATGATGCGAGTTGGCCGATGTCAGACAGGCGGAGAGCGGGTGATGTGGTGCGGGGTCGATGCGCTGAATGTGCCTTTCCCGGATAACACCTTCGATGCAGTGATATCGGCCTATCTGATCCGCAACCTGTCACCTGAACAGGTTGCGGCGGCTTTCCGCGAACAGGTACGCCTGGTCAAACCCGGTGGCCGTGTTGTATGCCTCGATGCGACACCACCACCAGAGACATTCCTCAAGCCGCTTATTCTTTTCTACCTCAACAGAGTCATCCCCTTGCTGGGTGGGATGTTAGCCGGTCGACTGGATGCTTATACCTATCTACCAAAGTCAACTCAGACATTCAAGTCTTTAGATGAGCTGATCTCCCTGATGTCTGCGGCCGGCTTGATCCAGGTTCGGCATCGGGTATTTATGGGTGGGGTGATCAGCTTACTTGCAGGCTTGAAAACTTGATACTGCCGGCGACTTCAAACATGCCTCGTAGAGACGAGCCTGGCCCCCTAGACATCGAAAGTATGGTGAAGTTAAACACAGGAAATGACCTTAAGTTGACACTTGTGGGCTGAGAACCGGACATACCTGGCGGGTCAGGCAAGAGTTGGGTTTGTCCATCGGCAGTGGCATCGTTGAGATCGCTTGCAAGTGGCTGATTCAACAACGCTTCAATGGTGTAGGTATGCGCTGGAGTGATGATGGTTTCAATCGTTTGCTTCACTTACGCTTGGCCTGGGTCAATGACTGTTTTGATAACCTCCCCCCCCAACTGATACGTATACCCGCATATAGCCATAAGATAGAGGCATTTTGGCCATTCTCATCCATGCAAGCATGTGGCATAATAATCGCGTTTCACTTCCCATGTAAACCAAATTGGGGTGACCGATCTTGCCATACTCATCACCATTTACATCGACCCGTGTTCTGATGATCTCCAAGGCTTGCGTGGTTGGTACATACCAGCGCAAGCTGGAGGAAATTGCCCGGCACAGTACCATCGACCTGACCGTGATCGTTCCACCAGCCTGGAAGGATGATCGGGGCATGCTGCGCCTGGAGCGCGTCCACACTGCCGGCTATCGCCTGCTGGCCGAGCCGATCCGCTTCAACGGTAACTTCCATCTCCACTATTATCCAACCCTGGCTCAACGCATCGCCGATTTTCAACCTCACATCGTTCATGTCGATGAAGAGCCCTACAATCTGGCGACTTTCCATGCTGTGCGGTTGGCACGCCGGGCCGGGGCAAAATCGCTCTTTTTTACCTGGCAGAACATTGATCGACGCTACCCGCCGCCGTTTTCCCGGATCGAGAAATGGGTGCTCCGCCACGTCGACTATGGCATTGCGGGCACAGAAGAAGCAGCCGAGGTCTGGAGAACGAAGGGCTATGATGGCCCAATGGCCGTTATTCCCCAATTTGGCGTTGATCCGGACATCTTCTCGCCCGAACCGCGCGATCAAGACGCATCGGCGGACGATCGACCTTTTGTCATTGGTTATGCCGGGCGGCTTGTCCCAGAGAAAGGTCTCGATTTGGCTATCGAAGCAGCGGCGCGGCTGCCGGGTAAGTGGCTGCTCTCTCTGGCCGGAGACGGTCCCGAGCGAGAGCGGCTGATCGAGATGGCCGGGGTGTACAACATCGGGGGAAGTGTTCACTTCCCAGGGCCGATAGCCTCCACTGACATGCCTGACTACTACCGGAGTCTCGATGCATTAGTGTTGCCGGCTCGTACAATGCCGAACTGGAAAGAGCAGTTCGGGAGGATGCTGATCGAGGGAATGGCCTGCGGCGTGCCGGTCATTGGCGCTCGATCGGGTGCTATCCCTGGGGTGATCGGTGACGCGGGGCTGACTTTTCCTGAAGGTGACATCGATGCACTGCGAGATTGTTTGCTTTCTTTGATAGAGCATCCACGTTTGCGCCAACAGCTCATCGAAGCAGGACGACAGCGCGTACTGGAGCATTTCACCCAGGCCCAAATTGCCGATCGGACCGTCAAGATATATCGACAATTGGCGATGGTCATTGCTTCGGCCACTTAGATTGAATTTTGACCGATGTTTGGTGATCGGTTTTCAGGGCTCAATCTTGAAGATAAAAGGAAAGATTGCCGATAAAGAGCCATCGAATGGGCATGGCGTGCTTCCAAAGAGGGTTGGGTTTCAATCCGGCCACCCTCGCGTTTGCAGATAGGCGCATCTACCACCGCAAATTTCAGATGCCGGTGGGGAAGTTCCGTCTCATTTTCCTGTAACAGAACAGGTTGTGTTGATAGTCACTGCGACGGTTCATTCAACATAGCCTTCAATTGGCTCAGGAGTAGCTGTTTCTCTCGTGGGTAACCGTTAGCTTCACGCAAGCGCGCCGCTATGAGTGGCAGTCGCCATCGGTCAATTTCCCGGCGCTCAGTCGGGCGCAGTTGTAGGTAACGGTTCAAATATATCGCATACAGTAAGGCGCGGGACACATCTATGAACAGTCGGATATGTGCGGGTATGCCGGCTGGCAGGCCCGCTGTCTGAATAATTAGTGACGTGCGCGCAACGTCCGCTGGCGGGTGGCCACGGGTGCCTGTCATCCAATCGATGGTGACAGGTCCCTGTGCTGACAAAAGGATATTATCAGGATGGAAGTCGCCGTGACACAGAGACGCCCCTTCTGGCTGCTGCGTCAAATAGTTCTGCACCGCCTGCTTTTCAGCTTCCGTGATATCCTGGGTATTCTGAATGCCGTATTTGATTTGCTGCCGCTGGGTGGAAAGCTCGACTGGGGCTTGAATTTCATGTATTTGTGCATGTAATTCGCCTAGCCGACGTGCTACAGAGAACAGCTTCCAGGGTTTCGCTTGCAGCTCGGCCAACAGCGAGATCCCTTCAATCCTCTCAAACACAATTCCATGCCGCCCCTCCACTTTGACCAGCTCATACGTGACCGGCACGAGCATTCCTGCGGCCTGGGCTGCTCGCGTGGCGGAATATTCTTGTTCCACTGCAGTGGCGGGCATCCAGCTCTGATACAGTTTGAGGATTCGCCCTTGGCCCCAGGCAAAGACATCTGCTGTGCGGCCCTGGCCGATTAACGCATCTTTTTCCATACTCTATTCCCTTGAAAAAGGTGAGCAGCAAACAACGAATTGCAGGCCCTGGCTGTCCGATACGCTCACTTTCCTGCAACTCACAATATAATACGTAAGACTGTGCTTTCAGTATGCAGGTTCTTTGGCTTTGATGCGGTAAGCGATTTCATTGAGGCGGACAGATCACCCACAAACCGATGTCAGTTACCCCTGCCAGGGCAAGATCTTGTCAAGACCAAAAGTGAGCGAATTAAGGTGGCGGATAGCATCCGTCCGGAAGCGTGATATTTCACTGGTTCTTCCCAGTCGGATGAAACGGAAACCGGTTTGTTGTATCTTCTCAATAAACAGGGGTAAAGTTGCGTTTCTTAACGCTTTTTATACGTAAAAAGTCGCGATAGAGACATTGTCCCTCGAATCATTCAGAAGATATGGTTTGTTCAAGTTAGCATCTCGCAGTCAATCCTGGGTGGATGGCGTAGATGCATCCTCGATCATCATCCGAGCCACCCGCCGTCCCATCTCAACAGCGTAGTTCGTGCCACGATCCCAGGGATAGACCTGGCTCATCGAGGCAAAGTATAACCCGCTGACCGGTGTGCGGATATCGGGAAGGTGCTGCGAGTGGTCGATGAATGGTACCGGCTGTGCGTAAGGGGATCGGAACAACCAGCGTTTGCGGATCCAATCCGGCGAGAAATTCGAGTTGACACGCGTGAGCGAGGGCAGGTAACGCGACACCACCTCCGCCTCGCTCATGCGGAAGTATTCGTGATCGGGGGCCAGGTAATCTCCAAGATAAACCAGGTGATCTCCACCGTAGTGCTCTTTGGGTAGATAATTGGTGTGCTCGACCAGAGCCAGGAAGGGGAAGGGATTCTCATCCTTATGAGGGCTGGTCGCGGGTAAGTTGAGCCAGTAAGTTCCATCGGTCATCAGCTGTCTGTCGAGCGCCAGAATCAAGCACTGTGCCCCTATGCTATGTAGATTGTGTAACCGGGAAGCATAGGCCTCAGGAAGATGAGGCACAAGCTTCAGCATTCCAGATGGGCTGGTGGTGCTGAGCACCTGATCGAAATCACCACCCATTGTTCCGGTCTCAACCTTCAGCCCCCTTCCCTCGACCATTGCGATCTGTTCAATTGAAGCATTCAGGTGAATGACCACTCCTAACATTTGAACTGCCTCGGCGATATCGTTGAGCGCAGCCTGAAAACCACCGACGTAGGTTCCTAGCCTGGCTGTGCGCTTATTCATCCGTGCCCAGAACCAGGCCATGTTGACCTGATCGTAGAGGGGGCCGAATTTACCGATTAGCATCGGCTTCCAGAATCGTTCGTGGGCAGCTTGTCCCATCCAACGTCGCGACCAGGAATCGGCAGTATGTTTTTCTAAGAAGAGGCCATTGGGTATAAATGCTACCATACCGCTGACCAGCCCCATCCGCAGCCGGTCGATGAGCGACATGCTGGGAATGTTGAGCACATTAACAATACGAGATAAGAATCCGCTGGGCAGCACCGGCTTGTCGAGCGCGAAGTTACCGCCTTCATGCCAGTAGCTGGTAGTGGGTGCATAAAAACGCGCCTTATCCGCGCAGCCGATCTCGTCAAGCATCTGCAAGATGTCATGATCGGTGGCGAACCAATGATGGTAGAACTTCTCCAGCGTCCAATCCCAGCGAGTATCTCTGAAGCCTGCTGCCAGGCCACCCACCTCCGGTCCGCTTTCGAAGATCGTGACGCTGTGTCCGGCTTTGGCCAGATCGTAGGCTGCTGCCAAGCCAGTTGCTCCTGCCCCAATAATGGCGATTCTCATCCTGTCTGCTTCCTAAAAAACTATAGAGAATGAACGTGAACAACGAGGCCGAGATAGCAGTTGATCACTTATGCACAAGATTCCCGTGGAACCCCCAAGGGAATTGTATCCGGGAGGGTAGTTCTTTTACAAACTACCTGCTCAATGATGGGGAAATATTGATGCCGGCTGCCGGCACCGACAATGCATAGTCCGTTGTGATTGGATCCCAGATAGAATGATTTTTGGCAACTATTCAGCTGGAGTAACTATTCAGCCGGTCTCGGCATAAGATAGAGTGATGGTACGACGATATCATATTACAGAGATATCTCAGTGTATGCTCTTCTCCCGAACAATACGGCTCGGCGATTTGCATCTACCCCAAAAACACATTATCCTTCAGTGGACTGATTGAGTAATTGAGAGGCATTTGCCTCTGAGAACAGTTCGGTGTATGCTACAACTTGAGTCAGGCAGGGTGGGTGATCTACCCCTGCAATCCAATTATCCCTATCCCGTTTTCTGTTTTATCTTGACAACCGGGGGAGCGCATGTCAGAGGACAAGGCTAAAGAAACCGAGAACAAGCCGGAAGAGGCCATCAAAGAAGTGAAACCTGAGGAGCCCCAGAAACCTGCGGGGGAGCCTAAGAAAGAAGAAACAAAGGCTGGGGAGCCCAAAAAAGAAGCCGAGGCCCCTAAAAAAGAAGCTGAGACTGATGGCTCCAAGTACAGTTATCCCAATAAGTGGGGGCGTGTGATGCTGACTTCTGCTGAAGAGGTCATGGGAGCTCAAGGTGTTGCCGCTTTATTGAACCTGGCAGGGATGAAAACCCTGATCGGCAACTACCCACCCGATAACATGAAGAAAGAATTCACCTTCGAGATGATCGGCAAGCTACAAGCGGGCATCTGGGAGATGTATGGTAATCGGGGAGCGCGTGTATTTGCTACTCGCGCCGGTGAGCAGACTTTTAAGGGTGGTCTCTCTCAGTTCAAGAGTGTGGCAGCGGCAGCACAGGTTGCCATGAAAGTGGGCACACTAGAAGCAAAGATCAAACTTGGTCTGGAGTTCTTCTGCCGATTCTTTAACTCGGTGAGCGATCAAGTGGTCGAGGTCAGCGAGGATGACAAACATTGGATTTGGACAATCACTCGTTGCCCCGTATGCTGGGGACGCAAGACCGATGAACCCTGTTGCCACCTGGCTATCGGCGTATTACAAGCTGCGACTGCCTGGGTCACCGAAGGCAAGAAATTCCGCATTATGGAAACAGAGTGCAAGGCCAAGGGTGACAAAAATTGCGTCATCAAGATCGAGAAAATCCCTGTCGAGTAAAGGGAACTTTCTCTTGTGGCATTTTCCTGCTTGAAGTCAAGTAGTTGGCAGTTCAGGAATGAGAGTTTATTAACTTAACCAATCGCAAGCTCAACTGGGAAAGTTATTTAATCAATCACCATTCCTTAGCAAGCATGAGCCCCTGTTTTAGTTGCATATAACGAGGAGTTAGCGTTGACCAAGTCCCGCACTGAACAAATGATTGAGCGGCTGCGTGATTTGCAAGTCAGTTCACCGGCAGTAGAGGCAGCAGCAATTGTCAGCGTCGATGGCCTTAGCATGGCCTCATCGATGCCGGCTGGAGTTGAGGAAGACCGCGTAGCCGCGATGTCAGCTGCTATGCTGTCTCTTGGCGAGCGTATTGCCAGCGAGTTAGGACGCGGTTCACTGGAGCAGGTGTATATCAAAGGCCAAAAGGGTTATGTCATCCTGATGGCTGTTGGTGAAGAAGCGGTTCTCACCGTGTTGGCACGAGAAGATGCCAAGCTGGGGCTCGTTTTCCTGGATATGGGACGTGCTGTCACCGACCTGGCAAAACTAGTCTGAGGAATTGGCAATCCGGCCGATCTTGTTCTGGTAAAACATACCGATACTTTTTAAGCTTTTCTGACCAACGCGAAATGAAGAATTGGTCAGAGTTGGAACGCTACCAGAACGGTGGATTCCATTCCATCAACTGAGAGTATGAGGGCGAGTCTGAGACTCGCCCTCATGAGATATCACCCTATTCACATCACATCATTCCAACATAACAAGAGACTACCGTTTTCTTTTATTGAAGGTATACGCCGCAGCCCGGCATTGTGATTGCGGTAACATCAAACTGCGCAGCTATGGATGCTTGATTGGCTCAAAGCTGCCGGTTACGTGTCTTCCGCGCACAATGTTGAGCATATCGACAAACATGCCATAGGCTGTGGTCATCGGGCTGGGGTTATTCTCGATAATCGTCAACTGGGGCAGGGTATCAGTAACGTAGTCAATGACGCTGGATGTGCCCATGACGGCAGCAAATGGATCATTGAGAGATAGCCGTTGAGGGGCCACGATGGATTCGACACTGCCATCCGGCCGACGCGCAGACTTGCAAACCAGCTTGATACGTTGACCGGCGGCAATGGCTGCCAGAATATCGTCCAGTGTAATCCCTTGGATACCCTCGCGTGCCACATCCTCCGGTCGCAGATCGATACCCATTAAAAGATTGGACATGATCACGAGCTTGAGCACAGAATCCCACCCATCAACATCCAGCGATGGGTCTGTCTCGGCTATACCAATCTCTTGCGCCATTCTGACGGCTTCGTCAAAACTAAGATTCTCATATTCCATCTGAGTTAAAATGTAATTTGTGGTACTGTTAAAAATACCCCTGATCTCGCTGATATCAGTTCCAACCAACCCTTCCCGGCCAACACCAATCACAGGCGCGCCATCCATGACCGTCGCCTCAAAGAAGAACCCAACCTGATATTTGTCGGCCAGAGCCTTAAGTTCATGATACCCATAAGCAACGGGCCCCTTGTTGGCTGTGACAACATGAACACCTCGTTCCAACAAGCCTCGAATGTGATCCAATGCCGGTTGCCCATCTATGGGGTTGGTCGGCAAGCTCTCGAAGACCAGATCGGCTGGACACCGTTCCAGGAAACTCGATGTATCTTGAACCGGGCGGCCCTCGTGCAGACCATCCAGTTGGGAGCCAAACCGGACCGCGTCAAGAGCCGTCCTCAGGCTGATGCCTGATGGGGCAATAGCATGACCATGTCTGCCTGTACTGATTCCCACGACCCGCACAACAGCGTGAAACTCGCTGCGCAGGAAGTCTTGTTTCGCCAATAGGATCTCAGCCAGAGATCGTCCCACATTGCCAAAACCAACCAATGCAACATTCAGGTTCATTCCTGCCTCATCCTCGATATCTTGCTTTGGAATGAAAGAAACAGAGGAAGGGGATCATCTCCCGCCTCTGTAAGACTGCTTTTTGGCGCGTCGAGCATATCTACTATGAAGACTCGACCATCGTAGATTGCTCATCCGGTGCCGTGGTCTGCTCCTCTTGCAACATCATGCTATGCAGAACATCTCCTGCAAACCGGCACAAGAGGGTGAGCAAGGCCTGATCTGCCGGGTCGAAGATTCTGCCATTATGTTTGTTCAGTACCTCAATCACGCCCAGAACCTGCCCCTGGCTAACAATGGGGACGGCCAGGACTGAGTTGGTTTGGAACTTGAAAGCATCGTCGATGCCGGGATAGAAACGGATATCGGCATGGGCATTGTTGACGATAGTAGGTTGTCCCTTCTGCGCCACCCATCCCGCGATACCCCTTCCGGGTGGGACACGCTGCCCGATCAGCATCGGCGGGGCAACTCGCCCTCTAGCCAGAACAAAAACCAACTCATTGGTTTCTTCATCCAGAACCAGCAGTGATCCATCTTGAGCATTTGTTACAGCCATCCCATTAGCAAGGATGCGATCGAGTAACGGCATAATTTCCGAGGCAGGATCGAGATCTTCAATAGCATCCAAGAGGGCATGGAGCGCGCTTAGATACTCTCGCAAGACAACGACCTCTTCTTTCAGTTCCTGGTTTTCTTGCTTCAACTGCATGAAATCGTTCTTAAGATGATGACTATACTGGCTCATAAGGGCCTCTCTTTTCTACACCGATTCGTAGCGGTGTATTCCCCAACACTCATCTTCCGTGAATTCAGTCTATCATAAAGCTGAATCTCGAACAAGAGAAGATCGATGCGAGATGCACATCAATGATCCGGAACACCTCCTGACAAGGATAGTTTCCTTTGATATTAGACCTTTATTTCCGATAAAGTCTATTAGTTTGATGGTTGAG
Source organism: Anaerolineae bacterium (assembly GCA_016928235.1). Taxonomy (GTDB): domain Bacteria; phylum Chloroflexota; class Anaerolineae; order Aggregatilineales; family UBA3940; genus JAFGMS01. Next base: position 10,394 of record JAFGLD010000323.1, read on the forward strand.
AAAGACCGGATTTTAGAAGCCTTGATAGCTACTCACGTGCGCTGGTTAACGCAGGTAGCCATCATAATTCAGATCGTGAGGACGGCCCTCGCAAAACGTTGCCCAGGCGGCGAGATTGTTGGGATCGAATTCGCGGGCGATACCGGTTGTCGCAGCTCTCCGGCGCATCGTCTGCAACATATCGACATCATCGGTTTGGTGTGTCTGAATACAAACACGCCAGCCTGCTTCCCGTTTCTCCAATCGAATGGCGCGGTGGGAGCAAGAATAATCGCCCAGCGCCGAGGTGACGACACGTAATCGTTGACCGTTGTCATTATTGACCAGACTGAGATGGTTGGTGTGGTGGTGGCCCGATATCACCAGTTTCACATTGGGATACTGGTCGAGTACTGCTTCGACTTCTGCGCCGTTAGAGCAAATAAACTTGTGAAGGCGCCCCCGGTTGTTGTGCGGCCCTAATTGATGAAGAGGGTGATGGGTGGCAATGATGATCACAGCATCTTGGTGAGCTTCAATCTGCTCACGCAGCCAGTCAAGCTGGGCCGGCTCGACTTCGCCGGCCCAATCGTCAGCAATGCGTGTGTCGAGTGCAATCAACTGCACGCCAGGCGATACAGAGCGGCTCCAGCAGGCTTTTTGAGCAGCCGGAACCGGGTCTGCCAGGCGAGGATCGATACGCGCCACGGCCTCATGAGGCTTCAGGGCATTAGGATGGAATGGATCGATGAATCCGTCGTGGTTACCAGGAACAAAGTGCCAGGGTTTGCGCAGAGTATCCAAGATCTCCAAGAATGCATCGCGTTCCGCAACGCCGGCAACGTCCATGACATCGCCTGTTATTAGCACAAAGTCGAGATCTGGCAGGGCATTGAGATGCGTGATGCATTCGCGCATCAGGCAAGCAGCTAACGAAGCACTGGGATCGCCCTGGGATTCTCGCTCGGAGATGTGAATGTCAGTAACGTGAGCAAAATAAAGAGAATCACTCATGGGGCAGCCGTTAATTCTTCAGGCTGATACTCGCAGATCTCAAATCCCATTTGAACAGCATCTAAAATGCGCTCATCTTCTTCTGCCATTTCCTGGGCCTTTTGCAAATGAGGAAGTGCTTCCATACATTGGCCTTCATTAGCATAAGATAATCCCAGCCGATAATAGACATCCACCGTTTGTACATCCAACTTGAGTGCCTGCTCAAGGGCGGGAATAGCCTGAAGATAATTGCCCTGTGTATAGTACAATATCCCGGTACGCAACCATGGGCTTGCATATGTTGCATCCAACTCTATAGAACGCTCGTAGTATTGAAAGGCGCTGACAGGATCGCCAACATGTGTCTCATAAGTTCGCCCGATCTCAAAAGGTATCATGGCGTTCTGTGGCTCGATGGCTGCGATAGCAAAGAACTGATCGAGAGCCTCTTGATAGCGGCCTGCGGTTCGATAAGTTCGCCCCAATGCCATTCTGATATAGCCCAAGTTCGGGTGGTCTTGAAGAGCAGCTTCATACTGAATTGCCGCGCTTGCATAATCACCCAGACTTTCGAGGATATACCCGTAATCACGACGGACGTCCACATTGTTGGGATCAAGCTCAATGGCTTTGGCAATTGACTCCTGGGCCTGGTCCCAGCGTGTTTGGTCGACGAATACTTCAGCTAAATAGGAATGTCCCAAAGCGAAATTCGGATCAATCTCAAGTGCGCGTAAAATTTGGGAGGCACCCTCTTCAGGGCGGCTATTCCAGTCTAGTGCCTTACCCATAATCGCATAACCTTCCGGTCGCTCCGGGTTGGCCAGGATGGTCCGATCGGCAGCTTGCAACGCTGCCTGAAGCGTATCAGACCGCTTGCTGCCATACTGCATATCCGACTGAAAAATGAGCAGTCGTGCTACTTGAAAATGATAGTCAACATTGTTGGGCTCGGCATCTGCCGCTTTCCGATAAAGCTCAACAGCCTCATCCAAATGACCATTCTCGTAGGCTTGCTCAGCCTGTACGCCAAAAGAGCCGGTTTGTGGCGATGCTGTTGCCTGCCCTGCCAAATCTGCCGCAACAGGCGTTTCTGCCGGCATCTGATCGGTCAACCACTGTTTGACCCGCTCCGGATTGCGATACACCCAGATACCCATCACAATCAGAACCAGATAGAGGATAATCCGGAATGGATCATTGCTTGGGCCTGTTTTACGACTAGGCGGTTTGTAATTGGCGTAACTGCGACGGCCTCGCCGTCCCTTGCCAATGGGGATACTCAAGATGATTCACTCCTATTCCAGGGTTTATTCGTCAGATGAGGCTGATCCACCACGTTTTACAATGACATCCGGCTCTTCATAGTTATCCGGGAAACCATTGGTAAAACCTGGCTCGGTCAATATGTAGGGATGACGGGCATAGTCGCGACAGAGAACGAAGACACTGAGGATGTTGGTCAAGGCAAGCGAATCTTCCAGTTTCCGTTCGAGGTAGAGGTCAAATGTTTGTTTGGCCCGGGGCACGGCCAACTCGCATCTGTCGAGGTAATAGTAAGCACTGGCTGTGACATAGTAAGCCTCGATGCGCACTTCCTCATTATGTTTCTCGCCATACCCAATTGCCTCCTCCAGAATTTCGAGGGCATTCTCGTAGTTTCGGCGAGTATAATAGACTTGGCCCAGACGTACCCAGGCAGACAGGTTGATTTCTTCCGGGATCTCTCGATCTGTCCGATCAAGAAATGCGGGAGTCGAAGTGGCTAATATCTCATTAAAGCTATGGAGAGGACAGTCTTCACATACCAATCTGACCGCTTGCTGCAATACACTTTGAGCAGCATCGTCATCCCGGATCTCGTAATAAGTCTTCCCTAGCTCGACGTAGATATAGGGATCGTCAGGTGTGCGCACCATGATCTCACGGAAAGTCGCAATAGACTGGTCATACTGTCCGGCTCCACGGTAATTCCACCCCAAACCATACATCAAGTCAAGCCTGTTGGGCTGGATCTGCAATGCCTGAATATACTGCTGGACTGCGCGATTGTAAAATCCATAATATTCCAAAACAACTGCATAATTGCGACGAACATCTGCGTCGTACGGATCGAGCTGGACTGCCAATTCTGCTTGTTCACGTGCCAGTCTTAACTGTCCTATGTACGTGTAAGCCTCGGCCAGATACGCATGTGCAAGAGCGTATTTGGAATCAATCTCGATGGCTCGTAAGGCTGCTACAATGGCGCTGTCATGCTGCCCTGACCAACTGAGGGCGCGAGATTTAGCCGCGTAGCCACGCGGATCCTCGGGCGCGAGCAAGATAATCTGCTCCGTGACGGCCAGTGCCTCCTGGTACTGTTTGTCTAGTGTCAAGGCATGGGCCAGAGCCGTCAGGACCTGGATATTATCGGGCTCGATCTCGGAAGCTTGTTGATAAAACTCGATAGTGTTTGTCAAATCTCCGGCGTAAAACGACTCTTCGGCCTGGCGGATTAAATCTTCGGGAAGAGGAGTCGGTGTGGGAGAAGGGCCTATCATGGCTGCAACTTTGGTTTGGAGACGATCCACTTGCCAAAAAGCACATAGCGCAGCAAGTAAAACTGCCAGATAGAGGAGGATCAGGATAACAGGATAGCGAAGTTTCTTCTTTCTGAAAGTTAGATGACCCTGACCCAAAGGGGTTCGTCGAATATACATCTCTGCGTTTACCTGGCCCTGTGCCGGGCATGTAAAATAAACCGGTGAAGCGAAGTTTCTACTCTCGCCGACCCGGCTCGCGCTTGTTCGTGTGCATACGAAGAGTGATCTTAACACTCCATCAAGGCGAGTGTCAAACGAAGCTGATATGAAACATCATCTGTACCGAAGGAAAGTTTTCTGGTATGACTTTAACACCAAGGGAATGCTTATTTCATAACAAAAATCGGATTACTAAAAATCCAGCCACGTGATTTGCCCTGGTAGTTGATATATGCCTCGGCTCGGTAGATCCCGGGTTGGGTAACAATGTAAGTGCGATGTGTGCTCTCTACCTCCTGCAGCATGACCTCGCCATCCTTGAGCAAGCGCATAGTAGCCGGCGAGGGCAACACGATCTGCATGGTCAAGCCTTGTCCTAACCGAATCCATTCCCCCATCACGACATCGATGTTCTGCCCCTGGGCAATGAAACGAAACCCTCGTGTGGAAGCCGGCAGATCGTATCCGACAAAGGATAGACCCTCCTTGAGAGCATTCAGTACGATCTTTTTATCGCCCTCGAAATTGCCGGTCAGAGGGGAAGGGGTCAGGATATGTGTGTTGACACATCGAAAGAGATAATCGTAAGGAAAGACAACCCTTGTCAGTGGCCCCATTGAATAACTTGTTGCATGAGCATCGGCTGCCCCAATCGCCTTGATCTGTTTTCCCTTTTGCTGTAGTTCATCCCACAGAGAAAGTGTTTCCGGATAGGGACCGCTGATCACTTTCTCAGGGTTGAAAGCCGCCCTTACAGCAGCAGTTTTACTGGACAGATAGCTCTTAAACTCGGACATGTAGTTCCACAGCTCGATGCCTGTATACCCTTCAATATCCCATTCAACCCAGGGGATGGCGCCTTCCTCAAACAAAGGAGCAGCACGTTCGATGGGGTGGGCCAGGTAGCAGAACCCTTCCAGCTTATTGATCTCGTCGATCAGCCGCTGGGGGTTCGGGGCAAACTGCGCCATTTCCTGCTCGACTCCATAGACCAACATGTGGTTAGACTGTGATTCACGGCGCACATCATGAATCTCTTCACCAACCAACAGCAGCACACGCTCCTCGCGTGATTGTCCGTAGTAGTATCCCTCTACGCCCGATACGTGGACATTATGATCGGTCACAATCACAAAATCCAACCCGGCGCGTATGGCAGCCTGTGCGATGTCGGCATGTGTACCAGTTCCATCAGAATAAGTTGTATGGACATGCAGGTTACCGGTGTATTCGTATACAGTTTTCATTGCTTTTTCCGTTCAGAATAGAGTGAGTTGGGATGTATGTTTCTTCAATGAGGCGGGAGGTAGCAAACGCTGCTCGCAAAGCCATTCTGCCGATGGGCCTTCCCAGCCTACCTGCTCAAAGTTGACCCGTCCCTCCGCATCGAAATCGATGCCCTCGATTTCCAAAATCGCTCGCTGCTCATCGGCGCCCGCGCTGCCTTTAGGTAAGCTGATCTTGCCCTGGCTATTGATGACACGCTGCCAGGGAATACCCTGCCCAGAAGGAGCAACTTGCATGGCGCTGCCAACCCAACGCGCGCCCAATCGCTTATATTGATCGGCAGCAACGCCTTCTGGAGGCGGGATCATCGAAGCAATTTGTCCGTATGAGCTAACCCTTCCCTCTGGAATTTGCTGAACGATCTTCCAGACCAGTTTGTTGAAATTGAGAGGCTCAGGTGGATGGTACATATCGAATGCCGGACCTCACTTGATGTTTGCAACAGGCACCATCAAACATCATATCATCACTTGTCATCCATTGCTCGTTGCTTAACACCCACATGAAACTCTACAATCTGTATGTGCCATTGTCAAGCAATCGTTAGTCCAGTATACTGAGCGCGCCCAATTGGAGTGAAGCATGGAAAAAATCACCAACCATGAAGTAGCATCAACGTTTGCCACCATTGCCGATATGCTGGAGATCAAAGGCGAAAGCGTCCATCGTATTCTCGCCTATCGCCGCGCGGCCGAGACGATCTCTGTGTTGCCACGCGATCTGCACGCAGTCTACAAGGAAGGCAAGCTTACCGACCTGCCCGGCATTGGCTCGACATTGGCTGAGAAGATTGCCGAGATGCTGACGACCGGCAAGCTGACTTTCTTCGAGCAGCTCAGCGAGGAAATTCCCCCTGGCGTAGTCGAGATGCTGCGCGTTTCAGGCATTGGCCCGAAAAAGGCAGCACGCTTCTGGAACGAGCTTGGCATCATCGATCTGGATCAGTTAAAGAAAGCAGCCCAGGCCGGCAAACTCCGCGACCTTCCCGGTATGGGAGCCAAAAGCGAAGCTGCGATCCTGGAAAGCATCGAGGCACGATCCCGTCACAGCAATCGTTGGTCCATTGGCGACGCTTACCCGATTGCACAGCGATTACTCGAACAGTTGTTGAACATCGACGGTGTGCTGCATGGAGATGTGGCCGGTTCGTTGCGTCGCTACCGGGCAACCATTGGCGACATCGACCTGCTCATAGCCAGTCACCAACCTGAGCCTATCATGAAGGCGTTTGCCCAGGCTTCTGAGGTAGCCCGTGTGCTGGCACAGGGTACAACAAAATCGTCCGTGGAGCTTCACAGTGGGCTGCAGGTTGATCTGCGCGTCCTGCCGCCGGAGCGATATGGGACATTGCTGGCTTATTTCGGCTCAACGCAGAATTGTGGGGGAAAGTCAGCCATAGCCGCATTCCACGAGGACTTGTAAACGGAAATTGTCAAAGTTACGAAA
>JAFGLD010000324.1 GCA_016928235.1 Anaerolineae bacterium
GGATTAAGAACTAGAAATCTAGGGATGGTTCACCCATAACCCTCTACGCCAATGCGCCTGTCAGATCGCGGCATGCTGCCGTTGATGACTTGCTTTGCCGTCTCCTATTTCACCTCTCCCAAATCCTGCCCCCGCGCTGCCGCCCGATCAACCTGCCAATCCCGCATGGTGGCCGGGACCGGCTTGATCTCCTCCTCCGGGCGGCGGATGAGGCTCAACGCCCCATGGGAGCATCGCAGCACACATAGGCCACAACCCACGCAGCGCTGCCGATCCACTTCCATGCTCATATTCCCCATCGCCAGCGCGTCGAACTGGCAGGCGATGGTACATTCTTCGCAGCCGATGCACTTTGACTCATCTACCTGCGAGTAAAAAGCCGAACGGGCCACGACATTCGCTACCCCCAGCTCCGCCACGCCTCGCAGAATTCCGCATGAGCAGGTGCAGCAGTTGCAGATGTACTCCCCATGATCCTGGTGATTGCCAACCGTGTGCACCAGGCCCGCCGCGGCAGCCTGCCGGAGCGTTTCCAGCGATTCCTCTTTCGTCTGGGCGGTGATGTTGGGATCGTGGTCGAAGGCGCCGGGGGTCGGGCTGAAAACCATACAGTAGCCAATCGGGTGCCGGCAGGGTTCGCCCACCAGGGCTTTCTGCTTACGGCAGATGCAGTCCAACACGCCCCACGCCTGAGCCTGTTCGATGATAGCTACAGCGCTCTCGAAGGGCTGCACCTCGATGTTGACCGGAATGGTCTCGCCAACCGGCAGCACACGATGAAACGCCGGCTCAACCGCCAGCATATCCTTGAACGCCTGTCGAAAGTACGTCTCTACCAGGCTCGCCAGCTCGGCATCCAGGCGGCTGTTCTGCGCTTCGTAGAAGCCGACAATAAATGGCATCAGCGCATATCCGAGCCCATCCTCCGTCTTGTGAACCTCGATGAGTCCTCGCTTGGCCATCCCCTTAAGCAGCAGGCGCATAGCTCTTGCATCGCCGCCTATGTGCTTGGCGATCTGTGCAGGGGTATTCGGGCTCATGCGCAGGTAAGAGGCGCATTCAGCCTCCTCGGGCGAAAACAACCGGGCCAGCAGCTCCAGCTCGATGCCATCCTCGGTAGGCGGAAATCCGTTAGGCAGGGCATTCAGTTGATTGGCGAGCCGTTTGTAGGGCATGTTGTCCATGTGCCGTTCCTTCTTTGTTGAGAGTCTACGATGTATATACTCCGCCGTCAATGCTCCAAAAGGCAGAGGAAAGAACATTGATCGTGCCATCATAATAGCCAATTTCTGCTGCCGGACATTATGCTCAGTTGTCCAACAACAGAAATCGGTAAATCCTCATCAAGCTCGCCTTTTGACGCCTGACAGGAATGTCTCAGCTATTTGGAGCGAAGTGAAAAAATCTACCCCAACAGACACATAAGAGCGTGTTTTAGAAGTTTGATGTTGCGGGCATAGCATAGTTTTGAGTGATGGACGATTAAAAGCAAATCGGATGGACGATTAAAAAGCAAATCGTTTGGGTGATGGGTCAGGCAAAAAGGCCCATTTGACATCCATAACCACCGTCAGGCATGAAGACGGGGATACTTTTTCTGCCTTTGTCAAGACCCACCTGGACTTCTAAAACATGCTCTAAGAAAAGGCCGTTCAAGACGGCCTTTTCTGCAACGGGAGATTTTCCAAGCTTCAGTCAGCTGACTACTGGTTCTTCTTGATAGTTACGTCAGCATAGACAGCCAAGACCAATACCAAACCTCGCACGAGGTACTGGAAGGAAGATGGTACATTCATCATCTGGAGACCGGTGACTAGACTGGTCATGATAAGGGCACCAATGAGTGCTCCAAAGACAGTGCCCTCACCTCCTAGTGTAGAAGTACCACCCAGGATGGCAGCAGCAATAGCATCGAGCTCGTAGCCCTCACCGGCAGCAATTGTGCCATAACCAACATAGGAAGCCAGCACGACACCTGCTATGCTTGACAGGAAGCCCATCAATATCATAACCCAAAAGACCTGCTTGCGAATGTTGATACCAGAGAGCCGAGCAGCCTCACGGTTACCACCAATGGCATAGGCATAGCGCCCGAACCGTGTGTTATCTGACGCATAGATCATGATCGCGGCAATGGCAACCAGTAGCAACACTGGAACCTGAATGCCCTGATTCTGGATGCCTTCTCTGGCCAAATCCTTATCCATATTCTCAATGAACACGTAGCCAACCACCAACAAAGAGAAGAGAGTGGTGGTTACCAGATCAAGATAGATGCTCGACAACTCGAAACCGTGCTTTTGCTTTCTCCACCGGCCGCGGAACATGTTGAAAAACAAGAACACAATGACGATTGCAGCGAGGACCCACCCTATGGTGGGATCCAACCTTCCCTGGCCGATCTCCTCGAAGTACGGTTGATCGGCAGCAATGGTCTTGCCTTGCGTTACAAAAAGGATGGCGCCTCTGGCTACAAACAGCCCGCCCAGCGTGACAATAAAGGACGGGACACTCAGGTAAGATATCAAATAGCCTTGCAAGACGCCAAATAGCAATGTCCCAACAATCAGGCCGAGTACCACAGAAAGAATGGCAGCCGTGAGCGGATGAATGGGCAAAATCGCCTCAAGCAGCTCAGGCTGATTGGCCAGGACCCTCTCCAGGAAACTGGGAAGGATTCTATGCCAAAAATCATCCTGGAAAAATGCAGCCACAACAGACACAAGCCCAGCAGCTTTGCCGACCGAAAGGTCAATGTTCCCGGTGACGATGACCAGGACCATACCGGTAGCCAGCAGTGCCGTGACAGACATCTGGCGGAACAAGTTAGAGATATTTTGCGGCTTCAGGTAACGTCCTTCTGTCAGAAGGGCGAACAATATCCAGATGGCAAGTAGTGCCAGAACAATGGCATAGGTCTGGATGTTTTGCCTAAACCGCTTGAACAACTCAGAGGAAAAGCTCATGGTGAGACTCCTTGCAACGTTTTTGTTTAGATGTAAAGCACACCGCGAATAGATTCGCGATTAGGCAATGCCCGTAGCTAATGCCATGATTCTTTCTTGTGTCGCTTCAGCAATATCGAGCGTGGCACTGGAGCGACCCTCACACATAACCATGACACGGTCACTCATACCCAACACTTCTTCCAGATCGCTGGATATCATAATGATCGATACACCCTGCTCGGTTAGCTCGTTCATGAGCTTGTAGATTTCATACTTTGCGCCAACATCAATACCGCGTGTTGGGTCGTCCATAATCAGGATCTTTGGATCTGACAGCAGCCATTTGGCGATGACTACCTTCTGCTGGTTGCCACCAGACAGGGTATCACAGGGAATCTGCAAGTTTGGGGCTTTGATATCCAGATCCTTTGCCTGTTGATTGGCTGCTTGCAATTCTGCATCGCTGTCGATCTGGAAAAAGGACGAGAACTGATCAAGGTTAGGCAAGGAAATATTCTTGAGGACAGATTGCCGCAGTACAAGCCCTTTTCCTTTGCGATCTTCTGGGACCAGACTGATGCCCTCTCTCATAACTGCGCGGGCACTCCGGGTATGAACTTCTCTACCCTCGATTCTGATGGTTCCCGAAGTGATCTTTCCATACTCACCGAATATGGTAGTGACAAGCTCCGTGCGGCCGGAGCCCATCAGGCCGGCAATACCCAAAATCTCACCTTTACGCACATTGAAGCTAACGTCGCTCAGAAGCGTGTGGCCAGCATCTCGAGGGTCATTAGCATAAAGATTTTCTACTTCAAGAATAACCTCGCCAGGCTGGCGCGTCCCTGGAGGGAAACGTTCCTTCATTTCACGCCCGACCATGTATCTGACCAGTTTTTCGATGGTCAGATCCTCTGTCGGCTGGGTGGTTACTGCTTTGCCGTCACGCAATACAGTGACAGAATCTGTAACGCGGAACAACTCTTCGAGCCTGTGAGTGATGTAGATACAGGTAACGCCATGGCTCTTCAGCGTCTTCAATATCTCAATGAGTTTATCAATCTCTGCTTCAGTGAGCGCACTGGTTGGCTCATCCAGGATCAAAATCTTGGCATCTTCAGAGAGCGCTTTGGCGATCTCGACCATCTGCATCTTGCCTACACCAAGGTGTTTGACAGGTGTTTGGGAATGGACATCGAGCTCATATTTTGTCAGGATTTCTTGTGTATCAGCATAAAGCTTGTTCCAGTCGACAACACCATTGCGAATTGGCTCTTTGCCAAGGTATACGTTCTCTCCCACGGTCATGTTTGGCACCAGCGTGAGCTCTTGATATACGATAGCAATGCCTTCTTCAATGGCTTGGCGGATCGCGCCTGTCCCAAGCCTCAGTTCTTTACCTTCGTAGTAGACATCACCCTCATAGGTGTCATGACGGTACACGCCTGAGAGGATCTTCATCAAGGTGGATTTGCCTGCGCCGTTCTCTCCGCACAGACCGTGAATCTCGCCACGGTGGACTTGCATTGAGACTTCGCTTAGAGCAGTTACACCAGGAAAATGCTTAGTTACATTCTGAAAATCAAGAATAATATCATCAGTGGTGGGGTGGTTTTCTGGAGTCATGTAGGTTTACATCCTCATACAGCCACTTCAACAAGCCACCGGTGTTTCGCGGTGTATGTTGTCGATCTATGTAGTCTGGCCCCTCGGAAAGTTCCAAGGGGCCAGAACAAGTCTCGTCTTTACGAAATGTTAGGGCTTTGGCGGACGCTCATCTTCCGGAATGTCACGGTAGACATCGTCGTACGCCTGGAATCCACTTACAACAACCAGA
>JAFGLD010000325.1 GCA_016928235.1 Anaerolineae bacterium
GATTCCCGCTTTCGCGGGAATGACAGCTTTGATAAGGTGCTATTCACGCAAGAACTTGCAGGAACATAGCAAGTTATGCGCTATTGCAATTTTATGTTTGCGCTGCCACCCAACCTACACGGATTAGATGGTAGTCATTGGATGTTGTCAGGGTACAGATACTCAGATCCGGGAACACCCCAGACATGCGACACGATTGATGTAGGTTTGACCGGAAGGAATGAGTAGAGAGAAATGGCCACACAGACACATATAAATACAAAGAAACAGTTGACCGTTTTCACTATTTTCCTGACAGTTTATGCATTGCTTGCATTAGGGATGTACCTGGTTATGCCCCTGGAGCAGATTGTTCCACAACAGGTATCTGTGCCAGAGGTTTCGATCCCACCATGGCAGATTGGCCTTGCCAATGCAGTCATCATCCTTGTTGTCTATGGGCTGCTGGGGCTACTTGGCTATTGGTTTGCTCGCAGATTGGGACTGTCTCCGATCTACCGGGAAGGGGCAGGTTGGCATGCATGGTTTGTCTGGCCAATGCTGATCGGTCTTGGGGTGGGCGTGATACTGGTGGTTGTCGATCAGATATTCGCTATGTCGAGATCCTGGGATGGGTTCCTGCATCCGGCCTTTCCTCTTTCGCTGATTGCTTCAGCCACCGCGGGCATAGGCGAGGAAATCCTGTTCCGCGGATTTGTGATGGGGTTATGGGCCTTTCTGCTGAATCTGCTTCTCCGTCGTAGGAGCGGCACCCGGGTAGCCTTATGGGTGGGTAACATTGTTGCCGCGCTTGCGTTTAGTGCTGGCCACTTGCCATCTGCAATGTTTTTGCTGGGTGTGACCAGCCCCGCTGAGCTTCCTCCACTTGTGTTGATGGAGGGTGTTCTACTCAATAGCTTCATTGGGCTTGTGGCCGGCGAGCGGTATATGCGTGATGGTTTGGTTGCTGCAATAGGAGTTCATTTCTGGGCCGACATAGTCTGGCATGTGCTCTGGCCGATTATGGGTTTGGGAGCTTGAACTAGAACGGTTTTATTAGGTGCAACAGTTTTGTTTTGGGCTAAAAATGCCCGGGAGGATATAAAAATGTCGCAAAAACAAGAAGTAATCACCACTGAGAACCGTTTGCTGGCTGCCCTGACGCATGGGGCGATTCTGACGCAAGGGCTGGGGCTGTTGGCTGGCGTGATCGTCTACGTCAACCAGCGCGAGAAATCACGTTGGGCTGCTTTCCAGGCGCTTCAGGCGGCGGTGTATCAGCTGATTACGCTGCTTGTTGTTATTGGGCTCTGGATCGTGTGGGGTATTTTCTACGCCATATCATTTATCCCGATCATCCAACAGCCTGAGCTGTACGAGGATGCACCCCCGCCCATCTTCTGGATCGGGATGGGCAGCATGGTAATCCCGATGCTCTTCATGCTGATTGTTGGGCTGTACGGGTTATGGGGCGCGCTGAAGACCTGGCAAGGTAAAGATTTTCGCTATGCGGTGATCGGCGGTTGGCTGGAGCGCAGCGGGCTGTGGAAGACTGACTAAGTGTGAATACAATCCCTCCCGCAGGCTGTCAGGAAAACAGCGTCTCAACCTGCGGGGGGTCGAACTTTGTGTCTGGAACTGACGTATAATTTCATGGATGACTTTGCACTCTACCCCAAAACCTCAATGATGCTCGTGCCGGACAAAGGAAGCGTGCTATGGCAAAAAAGAAGCTAAAACAGGAAGAAAAACTCCCCGATGAGGGAGAGATCCTGGCGATGACCGGGAAAGTCGATGCCGCGGAAGACCAGTTATCACCCATCGAGACATTGGTCGGCATAGTACTCCGCCCCAAGATAACCTTCGAGCGGATGCGGGATGCCGCGGTTGGACACTGGTGGGTTGTGGCTGCGCTGATGTTTCTGGCATTGACGCTGGTGACGATAGCGCAGGTTCCTCTTGCAGCAGAGGCGGCCGGCAGCGCCGGTCAGTCCCAGACGGAAAACACAAGCACCGCTCAGCAGCTTTCAGAAGAAGAGCAAGCCCAGGTCGAGCAGATGCAGAAGATCATGACTTCGCAGGCGGTACTGGGCGCGATCATTGGTTGCGCTGGCGCGATTGGTATAGCGATTGGCTACCTGGTGCGAGCAGGCTTTGTATTTCTGTTGGGATTAGCCCTGGGTAGCCGTGCTACTTTCAAGCAGGTCTGGCGAATGGCCGTCTGGACAACACTGCCGGATGTGCTGCGCGACCTTGTAGGCGCCATTGTGATCTTTGCAACAGGCAGCTCGAATGCTCCCGGCTTGAGTTACATGCTGACCGGCGCGGAGGTTTCGGCTCATCCATACCTTGTTAACATTCTGAGCGCGGTCGATATTTACATGGTTTGGAGCCTGGTATTGCTGGCGATTGGCCTGTTGGTAACCTCGCAACTCAGCCGCGGGAAGAGTGCCGTGATCGCATTGGCCTGTTGGCTGGTAACAGTTGCCTTTGCGCTCGGGTTGACCGCGATCAGCCAGGCATCTCTTAACATGATGGGAATGGGTTAACCGCGACATGGCCAGGCGAAAGCAAGCCTCTTTTATTACCATCCGCGATCTGAAGCGTATCTTCAAGCTGGGCGATACCCTCGTGCGGGCGGTCGACGGGCTGGACATCGACGTGGCTGAGGGCGAGTTTCTGTGCCTGATGGGGCCGAGCGGATCGGGCAAAACAACGCTGCTGAACATGATCGGTGGTCTGGATCGGCCGGATGAGGGCGTGATCACGGTCAACGGGCAGACCATTACGGAGCTCGATGAGAATGCCCTGGCCGTTTACCGGCGCCAACAGGTTGGCTTTGTGTTCCAATCATTCAACCTGATCGCCACCATGAACGCGCTTGATAACGTCAAGTTCCCGATGATTTTTGCGGGGGTATCGGAGGTGGAGCGCGATGAGCGGGCCAGAGACTTGCTCGGCCAGGTCGGGCTAGGACATCGAATGCACCACAAGCCGACCGAATTGTCGGGTGGTGAGCAGCAGCGTGTCTCACTGGCGCGCTCGATGATCAATCGGCCCAAGATTTTACTGGGCGATGAGCCGACCGGTAACCTGGATACGCGGACGGGGACGGAGATCATGGAAATCATTCAGCGGCTCAACCAGCAGGGGCATACCATCGTCATCGTAACGCACGATCCGCGTGTGAGCACCTATGCCACGCGCACAGTCCACATGCTCGACGGGCAGATTGTGGCCGATAATGCGGCGCCGCTGTAGTGTCGGGTATTGGCTGTGTAGCGATGTGGTGTGGCATAGGCCACTGTCACGCGGACTGTATATGATGTCTACTTCCGGCCCATGCCGGAGGCATCCGGCATTTGTTATGATTGGGATGACCCGGTTGCTAAGCAAGATTGACTTGTTGTTATGGCGCGTGACCTGTCGAATGGGACAGGGTGCCGCCGATAGCAGGTGGATGTGGTCGGCACTCTGATTTTGCCGTCTGTGGATTAGTCTGTAGCCTGGATAAGCTACAGAAGGGGCTGACGATGAAATGGAAAAGTGACATAAAAATGATAGGATTGCTGAAGTGGATTGGGATGTCTATCTTGCTGATCGCTGTCACGATGGGGGTAGGACCCCGTGCGGCCTATGCGCAGAGTCAGCCCACCTTTATGATCAACAACTGGTCGACCGATCCCGCGGAGCTGGAGCGCGGTAAAGAATTCGAGTTGACGTTTACTTTCACCAATGTCGGCAGTGCTACGGCCAGTGAAATAACGATCAACATCGGATCGAGTGCCGATTTCACCAGCCTGAGCCCGACACAGTATTTCGGCGGTGTTCCGGCCAACTGGCCCACGACGGTCAAGCTGCGAGTGGCGGCATCGAATTCGCTCACCACCGGACATCATTCGCTGCCGATCCTGTTTACGTACCAGACCGATGACTATGGCCATACACCGGGCAGCGAGACACGCGAGATCGGGTTGTGGGTCAAGGGTATTGCGCCCTCGACCGGGTCTGACACAGGCCGCCCAACTGTGGTGATCGAAGGGGTTGAGCTGGCGCCGTCGCCGGAAAATAACGGCATCAATTTGATCTTGACATTGCACAACACCGGCAATCGCGTGGCGACCCAGGTAGTAGCTAACCTGGAAAAGAGCGATTATTTCAGTCCGGCGGACGGCAGCACGGCTTTTGCGCTCAAGAAAGATATTAACCTTAACAAGACCGTAACCATTACCATGCCGCTGGTGCTGATCAAGTCACCGACGGAGCGGGTCATTCAGAGCATCCGCCTGGAATATGCCAGCTACAGCGGCGGGTCTTACACTTCGACCCAGGATGTGCCGATTGATGTCAGTCAGGCTACGGCTCAGTCGGCACGCCTGCTTATCGAAGCATATACGACCGATCCGGAGGTAATCTCACCCGGAGCGACTTTTAGCCTGGACATCAAGATCGCCAATGTAGGCGGCGGCGATGCCACACAGGTCTTCTTCCGCCTGGGCAAGGACTCGTCCTCGTTGGGCCCGCTGGCTCCACTGGGCAGCAGCAACGTGCGCTACCTGGATAAGATCGGCGCGGGCAAGGCTGTGACGGTCAGCTACAACCTGGTGACCGATGGCGAGGCCAAGGCCGGGTTGGTGCCGATCGACGTCAGCTTGGAATATAAGGATACGTATGGCGTCGTGCGCGAAGAGACAGTGTCGATCAGCCTGTTGGTGGTGACGACTCCCTATTTCCAGGTTGGTCTATATGATAAGGTGCCCGATCAGATCCGCGTGGGCGACACCTTTGATTTGCCGATTGAGATCATCAATATTGGGCGTACATCGCTCAATGTCAGTACAGTGGAAGTTACCAGTGATGCTCTGGCCATCAGCGACGGTTCTCTGTACATCGGCCCGCTGGACGGCGGCACGACCGGGTCGATTCTGGCCATTGCCAGGGCACTCAAGCCCGGCACGGCCACAGTTACCGTCACTATCAACTATCTCGACAGCTTCCAGCAGCCCCAGGTTGTCACTGAGACAATGACCTTCGAGATTCTGGATGATGATACACCGGAAAGGGATCAGGGCGATGCCAGTCCCGATGACAGCGAGCTGTCATTCGGTGATCGCATCGTGCGGGCCATTTTGGGCTTCCTTGGGTTGGGTTCTCGCTCTGCTGAAGAGACATCGACTGCGTCTTAGCGTGATAGGGGGTATCGATGAAGCCGCGTGATCTTTTAAGGTTGATTTGGGCCAATCTGGTCCGGATGCGCGGACGTGTCGTGATGACCGGGATGGGCGTACTGATCGGCACGGCGGCGATCATTGTGCTGATTGCGTTGGCAACCGGCCTTCAGCAGAGCACGATGGGAGGCCTCTCGGATTTTGGTCCGATCAATCAGATTACGGTGCTTCCCGGTGCTTACATGCAAGCCTTTGGAGGGGAAGGGGCGGGCTTCCGGTCAGATGCCATCCTGACGCCTAAGAAGCTGGAAGGATTTTCACGCATCGATGGGGTGGTCACCGTGACGCCTGTCGAGCAGTTCCTGGGCAGCAAGACACTGCGATTCAACCGGCTGGTGGGTTCCAGCTCCATACTGGGCATCGATCCGCGCGCGGTGCGGGATATGGGAATCGAGATGGAACGGGGCAGTGACCGGCTGAACCGAGACACGGTGATCGTCGGCGCGCGCGTGGCGGAGACCTTTGCCGATCCCCGCCGGCGCGAGTCCGGCGCCGAAAATGCGCCCGATCTCTTTGGGCAAACGCTGACGCTTGAAATGACGCGCACCAATGATGAGGACAGAGACGAAACACGTATCGTCAAGCTCCGGGTTGGAGGCGTGCTCAAAGAACGCGGCGGGCAGGATGATAACTCGATCTTTCTGGATATTGACACCTTCGAGGATCTGAATGCCTGGTCGACCGGCAAGCGCGTCGACCGGCGCGCGCTGGGCTATTCGCAAGCTATCCTGATCGTCAACGATCCCAAGCTGATGCTCCAGATCGAAAGCAGCCTGATCACCAATGAGGGCTTCTATGCTTATTCGGCCCGTTCAACGCTTGCCGCGCTCAACATGATTTTCGCGATCATCCAGGCGGTCTTTGGCGGCATCGGAGCGATTGCGTTGATCGTGGCGGCTATCGGCATTGCCAACACCATGGTGATGTCGATCCTTGAGCGCACCCGAGAGATCGGGCTGATGAAGGCGGTCGGCGCGACCAACCGCGATGTGATGAGCATCTTCATCGGCGAGGCCGGGGCGATTGGAGTCCTGGGTGGCATAGGCGGGGTGGTTTTTGGTATTGCCGTCTCGAAAGTGATCGACCTGATTGCGATGGCGTATATCAACGCGGAGCTCGCCGCCAGCGGCGCGACGAGCAGCGGCGGGGCGGAGAGCATCGCCGTCATCCCGCTATGGCTGCCAATTTTCGCCGTTGCGTTTGCATTGGTCATCGGCCTGATCTCCGGCATCTACCCGGCGCTGCGGGCGGTGCAGCTTAATCCGGTAACGGCGCTCAAGTATGAGTGAGTGCTGTACAGCAGGAGAGCGTGACCTGCTTTCCAGAGAACAACTAACAGGGGATTTGATGCAAAAAGATAACCATTTGAAGATACGCCAAGCACAAATTGAAGATAGTATGGGCCTGGCACGGGTTCAAGTCGATAGCTATCGAATAACATACAAGGGAATCCTGGCGCCATCTTACCTGGAGCACTTCACTTATGAAGAGCAGGAGCAGGACTGGCATGATCTACTCGCCTCTGACATGCAAGATGTACTCTATATCGCTGAGACAGCTATTGGGGAAATAGCAGGATATGCATTGGGTAGACCGGGCATCAGTGAAGTGGTGCCATACGATAGTGAGTTGGTAGCCTTGCATGTGCGCCGTTCATTCCAAAGGCAAGGAATAGGGCGGCAATTGTTCAAGGTTATCGCTGAGGTGCTCAGGCAAAGAGGATGTACATCTTTGATGTTATGGGTATTGGAAGAGAATCCATCACGGAGATTTTATGAGCAAATGGGAGGCTGTCTACTCGATGCAAGACAAGCCAGCCAGGGAGCAATTGAAGTAGCTTATGGGTGGTCTGCTATCGAAAGTCTGTGTGAGTAAGCCGCCAAATCACCGACCCATGAGTTCCCCAAAAATAACATCATTTAACGGTTCTATGTCAACTTCGTGGGTGTTGCATACCAATCCCCCACCACCGGCACTGCCATTCCCGCTTGCGTGGGAATGACGGGTGAATGACCGATTGTCTTGAAATGCACCCAATCTAACAGGCGGATTGCCTGTCAAGCAGGATAAGTGTATTCTGGAGATAGCGGTCGATTGATTCTGCATACCGCTCAGGCTCTGGAGTACGCCACACTTATGGCTACTATCTTGCTTGTCGAAGACGATAAAATTGTACGGGAAACACTGGCTTACAACCTTCGGCAGGAAGGCTATGATGTCTTGACTGCCGGTGACGGCAGGAAGGCATTAGAGATCATTCGCCGGGATAAACCCGATCTGATCGTGCTCGATGTTATGCTGCCCGGCATGGATGGTCTATCAGTATGCCGGGCCGTGCGCGACAATGTGGAGACTGCCCACATTCCTGTTATCATGTTGACAGCTTGCGGAGAACCGGATGACAAGCTGTTCGGATTAGACAGCGGCGCCGATGATTACATCACCAAGCCGTTTGGCCTGGTGGAGTTCAGGGCCCGCGTGAGAGCTGTACTTCGTCGTGTCGATGTCCGGCCTGCGTCGCGCGACCAGATTCGGGCCGGTACGGTGATGGTCGATCTGGCTGCGCGGCGAGCTTATCGGGATGGGCGCGATCTACAACTCAGTCAAAAGGAATTCGATTTGCTGGCCGAGCTGATGTGCAATCAGGGAACCGAAATCTCTTTCAAATTGCTCCTTTCTCGTGTGTGGGGTCACGATTTCTCTAGCGATGCCCATATTCTCGATCTTCACATCCACCAATTGCGGGAAAAGATCGAAGATGACCCCTCCCATCCACGGTACATCGTCACGGTATCAGGTGTCGGTTACTGTTTTGAACCCGGTTGAGCGGTTGAGGACGTGGTTAAAAGCGGCCATGACGGCGACCGGCTTCCATGTCGATCACAGTGGCCACAACAGTGGCACCAGAATAATAGCAATCAGGTAGATCAGTATCGTCAAAGGTATACCGACCTTGATGAAGTCCATGAACCGGTAGTGACCTGAGCCGTAAACCAGCAGACAAGAGGGCTCGAGTGGCGTGATGAAAGAGCAGCTGGCCCCCACGGCGATCATCATGGCAAATGTGCGTGGATTCAAACCCAACTGCAAGGCCATCTGAAGGGCAATCGGCAGCACAACTGCCGCGGCAGCCTGGTTAGACATAGGCTGGGTCAGCAGCATGGTGAGCATGAAAAACGCTGTCAGCAGCCAGACAGGGGAAGCCGAGCCAATCAGAGTGACCAGTTGCGCGGCCAGAAACTGTGCTGTGCCAGTATGAGCCATCGCTGCGCCAAGGCTTAACATACAGCCCACCAGGATCAATATCCGCCATTCTACCTCGCGATAAGCCTCTTCCGGCGTGATGCACCGCGTCAGAAAGGCCAACAGGGTGCCTCCTAATACAGCAACCGGAAGTGGCAGCCAATTGAGGGCAGCCGCGATCAATGCTCCTCCAAATATTGCTATTGCTAGTGGCGCGCGCTGCCGGTTGGGACGGGCTGCTTGTATGACATCAAGGATATGAAAGGCCCCATCTTCCTGTAGAACGGCGATGTTGGAGCGCGGCCCCTGAACCAGCAGTACATCACCCATGCGCATCTTGACCTGGCTGATCTGACGGCGGATTGTTCCCTCATGCCGATGGATGGCAAGTACCTGCAACCCGTACCGCTCGCGGAAGCGCAATTTATCGAGCGTGTTCCAAATGAGTGGAGACTTTGGCATCAAAACAACCTCGGCCAGCTGGGTGTCGTTGTTCTGGAGGTCAGGATCAGAAAAATCGACATCGGCCTGAAGAATGAGACCGGCAGTATCTTTTATTTTGAGGATATCCTCTCGTCGCCCTTCGACCAGAAGGGCATCACCGGCCTGCAAGATGGTATCAGACTTGGGTATCAGGTTGCGTTCTCCATCGCGGAAGACACTCAATACTGTCAGGTCTAGTTTATTGCCCAACTCAGATTGAGCCAATGTCTGGCCATTCAGCGGCGAATCGGGCTGAAGCCGGATCTCTGCCAGGTAGGGCCGCAGACCAAATTCTTCGGTCAGCTCCTTTGCGGGAGTGCGTTTTGGAATGATGTGTCGACCCACCAGGAGCATGTAAAGCAGTCCCACGATGGCAATCGGTATACCAACAGGTGCCAGCTCGAACATCGAGATAGGGGCCAGCCCTTGTTGGGCAATCAGACCGCTAACGACGATGTTGGTCGAACTGCTCACCAGGCTGATCGAGCTGGCGAGAATGGAAGCGAAGGCCAGCGGCATCAACAAGCGGGAAGTGTCCAGCCGCATCCGCCGGGCCAGACTGACCACAATCGGCAAAAACAAGGCCGTGGTAGCGGTATTGCTGATAAAGGCACTGAGGACGGCAGCAGCGGCCATCACTGCGGGGAGAAGCAAGTTGGCCTGATCGCCGATCCAGGCCAGGATGAGCCGGCTGACCACATCGACGACGCCTGTTTTCAGCAGCGATGCAGTCAGGATGAGCAGGCACAACATAACGATCACGGTATCGCTGCCAAAACCGGCGAACCATTCTTCCTCCGGAAGCAAACCGGCAAGGATCAGCGACACCAGGATGCCGAGTGCCACGACATCAGCCGGTATCCACTCAAAGGAAAAGAGGATTACAGCAATCATCAGGATAACCAACAACATAACAATGGGTGCTGTCATCGGTGATCTCCAGGAGTACCAGTAATCAGATATTTATACTGCGAACGGTTGAAAACCGTACCTTTGATTCTGCTTGAGTATGCTCAGAAAAAAAACAGCCGTTTGCAGTATAGCAACATCAAAATGCACTACCCGTGAATGAATGCTCAGATCGCAATACCATCCATTGGTTTTGACGCGAATTTTGCCCAAACGTTGCGCAAATCCGTTCTTAAA
>JAFGLD010000326.1 GCA_016928235.1 Anaerolineae bacterium
GCCGAATCGAGCAGCGCCTGCACCAGCGAGTCGGGCGTGTAGTAGCTGCCGGTCGTCTTGCGCTCGTGCCCGGCGGCGCTCCCCAGCTCGAACGTGCGGGCCTCGATGTGGATGTCCGGGTGCAGCTCCAGCAGCGACTCGTACACGCTGCCCAGCTCCTCCGGGCCCAGGTTCTTGTAATCGACCGCCCTCAGCACCCGCGCGGCGCGGTCCTCTGTGTAGGCCAGCGCCCGCACCGCGTCCAGCAGGTCGCGGTTGGCAATCTGGCAGTCGATGATGTCGCCCACTGCCTCCTCGCGGAACAGCCAGCCGTTCAGCGCCGGCAGCCCCAGCGCCGCTCGATGCTCTTCCGTGTAGGGCTCCTCGCCTGAAAGCAGGCGCGTCACCAGCCGCAGCCCCTCGAACAGGTCATGGTGGCGCGTGCCCTTGATGCGCCCGGCCATCTCGCGCAGGCGGCGGGTAGAGTAGTAATCGTGGTAGCGCTGCCGCGTCTGGTCATCGATCGCCTTGGGGTGCAGCAGGTCGCGGTCCTCAGCCGTAAACAGGAACAGCAGCCGGTACACCAGCCGCAGCAGCTGTCGATAGTAGTCCTGAGTGCCGAGCGCCCCTGTTTGCAGCGCCTGGCGCAATTCGTGGTTGGCAGAATGGGCGATGAAGCCCGCCCCCAGCCGCTCGATGGCCTGCTCGACGCCCTCCCGCAGCTGGTCGAGCGCCCGCGTGCCCTGCTCCTGGGCGGCCTTCATCCAGGCTTCCAGCCAAAAGTCGACGGGTCTTTCAGCCTCGACGCGCGATTGGTGGCACAGCAGGTACAGCAGCACGAAGTCGGCATAGACCTCGCCTTCCATCATCGCTTCCAGGTCGAAGTCGACGTAGGCCTGGCGGGTCAGGCTGACGTTATCGCGCAGGATGCGCAGCTGCAGCCCGTTAGAAAGGAAGCCCCACAGCACATCGTCCGACCGGTTGAGGTAGACCTGCAGCAGCGAATGCGGGCTCATGGCGGCCGCCCCGGCCACCCCCGGCGCGCGCCGGTCCAGGTCGAGCTGGTAGCTGACCAGGTGGATCGGCACGTTGGCCCATCGATGCGAGACCGGGTAGCTCTTCCCGTCGATCTCCACCGCGCGGGCAGTCGGCAGCCGCCCATAGCTAAGCGCGTCGAACAGCGGCAGCAGCCACCGCTCGCGGGTAATCGATGTCCCTAGATCGCCCTCCGGCAGCCGCTCCCTCGCCGCCTCGAACGCCGCCCACGCCCCCTGGATGCGGTTCCAGGCCCGGTTGATGGCCTCGTTCAGCCGCTCGCCGGAAAGATGATAATCCCCCGGCGCCAGCCCCTCCAGCCCGCCATCCCCCTCCGCGATGCGCTTCAGCAAATCCGGCGGCAGCAACGCCCCCTCACTGTGGATGGTCGTAAAGATGTCACTGGATCGTGCCATAACCTTCCCTTTCGTAGGGGCGACCCGCGGTCGCCCTCCACCCTCTCAACCGCTCACCTGTCCTGTCATTCCCGCGAAAGCGGGAATCCACAACCGCGCGTAATGCGTCTTCTGCTGGTTACGGAGATCCATTCGTGACCAGCAAAAACGGTGTGACATCCTCCGTCCAGCGAAATCCGTGCGGGAGACGATCATGCTCCACAAAGTAGGCCGCAACCTCGGCCGCAGCTGCCTTCGCCACAGTTTCACAGCGTTTTCTGACCATCTCGGTCTTGGTCTTCCGAATGCTTGTCAGTTCATCGGGATTGTCAACATCGGTATCCAACATCCAGGCCTGAAAAGGCGGTTTTCCCTCTTCAGCATGTCTGGAGAATGCTACTGCTACCCGATTATCTTCGGCGCTCCACATCATCAGCGTGGCAAATGAGCTGCGGAGGATTAGGGTATAGACCCATTCCCCGTCCAGTCTTTCTACAGCAGCTTTTACCTGATGTGGCGTGGGGTTGAATATCTCTTCTTCACGCGGGCTTTGCAGGCAGATGAGCGCCAGCCGGCGACCCTGGTACGCCTGCCAGAAAGCGTCATGCCAGATCTTGCGATTGTATGGGTGATCTTCAAGCCATTCAGACCATGCCTCTGCATTCCAACCAAAATCTTGCCCGGTGACCTGTTTCAATATCTCAAGGGCCTCCTCGCGGAAAAGCCTTGGCCGGGTAGGATGCCCTCTGAAAGCAGCCATCACAGCTTTCTCATAAGACATTCTTGTCATCAGCAGGTTACCTTTTCACCATCCAACGCCAGGTGCCCATAATTGACAGAGTTTCTTGTACTGGCCAAAGATATTCGCCTGTAACCAAACCCATCCTGTCATTCCCGCGAAAGCGGGAATCCATACGGTCGGATCGCTAGTCTGACCGTCCATCACCCACTTGCCGAACCCAGCACCCAATAAGACCAATGGGGCGAGGCATCGCGCCCGATGTAGGCAATGCCGCCATCCAGCCAATGCCATCCGGCATCCTCGTTGGGCGTCAGCTGGAGCACAAACTGCGGCCACACACGATAGTTATAATGAATAGAGCCATACTTGAGGCTCGGCCACCCATCGATTTTGCTGGCAAAGAAGTTCTCACACTCACCCGAGCCGCCATACTTCTCGCTCCATCGACCCTCCAGCCCTTGACGGAGTAATTGCCCATCGGCCACATCATAGATCGAGGGGTAATCAACAACCTGCTCCCATCGAATGGGGTGCGGCCTCTTAATTCTGAGGGCCGAAAGCTCAGGTTCGTCAATAGGTTCCAGGCCATCTAACGATCTGTACTCTCGAAATAGCCAGCTCTCGCCATCAGACTCGCCACCCACAGCCATGTCATCCAGTAGCTCATTGCTGAAAAACACGGTAAACAGGGCAATATCTTGGAGGATTTTGGGCCGCACAAGCAGCTCCGAGCAGTTGATCTGGCATACCGGTATCATCGGCCCGAGCCGGGTGGTAGGCCATTCCTCATCGGGCAAAGCCACCTGCACCCTGCCAAACCACGATGCCGTAGGGACATCAGGCTTCAATGTGTTGTCCAAAACCATCTGCATAGCGGTCCGCGGAAACTGCCGCCGCAGCATCTCCAAATGCTCCGCAGCTACATCCAGGTTGTCATCCATCACGCTTCTCCCAGCGAGCCACAGACCAGACAGGCCGTGCCCCTAAAGCTGCCATACTGCTGGCATACTGCTACCATACTGCTACGATACTCCTGCCATACTCCTTTGATACTCCTACCAGCCTCATGCCCCCTCCATGTCCCAACAACGGCAGGATCTTCACGCCTCACGTATCACGCATCACTGCTTTTCAATCGTCAATCACACAATCATTCAATCAACCAATTGGCAGGTACACATACACTCCCAGCACATCCGGCGGCAGCTGCGCCTCGACGCGGGTCCGCCCGGTCTGCTTCGATGCCTTGCGTATTTCTGTATGAGATGCAAGCAGTTCCTGCCCGCGCTGCTCGGCGTAGGCGTTCAGATCGGGTAGCAGCGCGTCGAAGCCAGCAATTACCTTCCTCACGAAATCCGCCGCCTGCTGCGGGCTGATGTTGGCGTCCGGTGTGGCCAGCAGCAGCGCCTCGGCATCGGTGTTATCGGCCAGCCAGGTGTGCTGCCCCGGTGCACCCTCAAAGGCAATCACCTGCGAGTCCTCGGCCAGCATCTGGCGCTCCCCCTCACGCGTCGAGGTGATGATGTGGTAGCGGAAGCGCATCAGCAGCAACGTGGTACGCCTGGTCACCTGCGATGTGCGGAAGGCCCCACAGCGCCGGGCCTGCTGCCCATCGGCCCCTGCCTCTGGGTCGAGCGCCGTATCCATCACGTAGGTAGCCATCCCCTCGACAATGGGGTGGGTACGTGTCAGGAGAACCTGCCCCTCCTGTATGGGCAGCTCGAAGCGCGCGGTCAGCTCATCGATGTTGCCAATTGACTCGCGCAGCGCCCGTGGCGCTTCAGACAGGTCAAAGTGCATCGCATGGTTGGAGGTCACAAAACCGCCGTGCATCTGCGCAGCGTCCGCCATGAACCCGGCCACATCCACGCCGGAGCCGATGGCCTCTTGCGCAGCCTGCAATTGCTGTGCCACTTCCTCGACCTTGATGGTTTGCTGTGCAAACATCGTGCGGGAGCGCCTCTCACGGTCGCTGGCGGCCTCCCACTGCCGGAAGAGATCCTCTTTCACCGGACGGATGAAGTCTTCCATGCCGGGCAGGGTCGGCTGGGTGAAGCTGGCGTCCTCGCGCAGCAGCAGCCCCTCGAAGATGGCCTCGACCACCCGGGCGGTGTCGGCCGGGACGGGCACCGAGATGCCCAGCGAGTCGCGAATGGTCTGGTGCTTGCGCAGCAGCACCTCCAGCACGATCCCGTCGATCTGGTTGTCGATGCCGTAGTAGATCAGTGTGCGCACCTTGTCACTAGGTTGCCCGTAGCGGTCGACGCGCCCTTCGCGCTGCTCATGCCGGGTGGGGTTCCACGAAAGGTCGTAGTGGATGACTGCATCGAAGCCCTGCTGCAGGTTGATGCCCTCGCTCAGGCAGTCGGTGGCTACCAGCACTCGCTTCTCGTACTGGGTCATATCATTCACGCGCTGCTCGCGCTCGGTGGGCGGCAGGTTGCCGGTGACCCCCATCACTTCGATGCCGCGCGTGGCTCCCCGCAGGGCCTCGGTGACGTACTCGACTGTGGGAATGAAGCGGCAGAACACGATGGGATTGTAGCCATCCTTGAGCATCTCTTTGACCAGCTCGATGATGGTCTGCAGCTTGGCGTCCTGCTCACCCCGAAGAGCGTCGGCGGCGCGGGCCAGCTCCAACAACCGTCGACGGTTAGCAGCTTCGTCCGGCGCCAGCTCGCCGATGTCGCTGCCGGGTGTGACGTCGATGCCTTCAGCGGACTCGGCGTCCATCAAGTCGAGGACGGTGCGCTGCCCGATGTCGTCCGCATCTTCCTCGGTTTCGACGTCGATGGTTGCTGCGCGGGCGCGTAGTGTAGCCGCGGCGGCCGCCGGGCTGGAAGCCAGCGAGCGCAGCAGCGCCAGCGCCGACCACCAGCGCACCCGCTGCCGGTAGCCGGGCCCCTCCGATATTCTCACCGTTTCGCGGGCATAATCGAGCACCCGGTTGAACAATCGCCGGTAGTCATCGCTGAGCGTGTAGGTCGCCTCCGATGCCTCACGCTCCGGGAAGAGTGTGTCGGAGCCCAGGTAGTTGCGGATATCGGCCCGACGCCGCTGCACGAAGTACTGGGCCAGCTCACGGCGGTCGCGCACGTGCTCCGAGCCGGTCAGGTCATCGGGCAGATCATCGAACTTAGGGTTGAGCATCCCCAGTAGTGATCGGAAGGCCTGCTCCTTGCCGCTGTGAGGGGTGGCTGTCACCAGCAGGATGTGCCGACCCGGAGCATTGGCCAGGCCCGATACCAGCTCGTAGCGCTGGTGGCGCCCACCCCGCCGGTCCATGGCCGGCGCACAGGTATGCGCCTCGTCGACAATGACGAATTCGGGGCAGGTGCGCAGGAACTCATCGCGCCGCCGGTCAGACTTGATGAAGTCGGTCGAGACCACCACAAACGGGTAACGCTCGAAGAGCGATTCACCCATCCGGCAGACACGCTCCAGTCGGGTAGCCGTGCTGGGCAGCACCAATTCGGCATCGATGAAGAACTTCTCGACCAGCTCCTTCTGCCACTGCTCGGCCAGCTGCGGCGGGCACAGCACCGCCAGTCGCTCGATCTCACCCCGGTCGATCATCTCTCGCGCTACCAGCCCAGCCTCCACCGTCTTGCCGATGCCGACGTCATCGGCAATCAGCAGTCGCACCGGGTCAAGCCGGAGCGCCATCAGCAGCGGCACCAACTGATAGGGCCGCGGCTCAACGGCAATGCGGGCAAAAGACCGGAATGGCCCCGCACTCGATCGGAAGCCCAGCCGCACGGCGTCGCGCAGCAGCCGCCCGGAGCGGTAGTCGCCCACCTGCACCGGGTCGGGCAGGTCGAACATCGCCGAGGTAACCTCCTCCAGCAACGTGTAGATGCCGGTCACCTCATCCTGCATCCCGCCCAGCGGCCGGAGCAGCACCAGCTCATCATCCGAATCGGGTAGTACCACCCACTCTCTGCCGCGTGCATGTACCAGAGAACCCACTGCGAAAGTCATGCGTTAGCCTCCAAATACGTAGAGATACTGTGAGATGATGGCTTCCCAGTCATCGCGGTAGCCAAAGCGGATCACCGTGTAGCCCATGTCCTCCATGCACGATGTCTGCTCAGCGTCGCGCGCCTGGCGGTTCGGGTAATCGTGCGGTGAGCCATCGATGTAGATCACAGCGAAGTCGCTGGAATAGATGAAATCGGGTCGGGTCTGGCAAGCCTCGAACAGCACCTGAGCATCATCCGGCAGCCGATAGCCCTTGATATCGAGAAAATCGAGCCACTGCCGCTCCAGATCCGATCCCGCCAGGCGCATCAGCATCCCCAGATGGTCCTCGCGTGGGCTGGCTGTTGGGCTGCCCACAACTTCTGCCTGCGCCAGCGCTGCCAGCATCTTCACAATGCTCTGCCGGTCGAGCAGGGAGTGCTCGCGCTGGTTGCTGTAGCTGAGCAGACAGTTATAGCAGGCCGCCTCGCAGTCTTCACGCGCTCCCTCTGCCCGGCGCTTATCTTCCATTGTGTCCGGATCATAGTGGCAAAGCAGCAATGCTTCGCGAGCGACCGCCGCCAGCGCGTAGGGCTCTTCGATCAGCGTTCGCAGCACCCCGGCGCCGCCTTCGGCGGCCTCGTAGAAGAGGATCGAGCGGCGGTTGCCCGGGTTGGGCAGCGGCTCCGCCGCCAGCTCGTTGCTCTCCAGCTGGAAGCGTGTTTCGATGGCCCGTTTGAGCGCGGCCTGCAGCGAGGTTATCTCTGCTTCCTCAAGAACAATCGATGGCTCAAACAACAGACAGTTGCGGCTGTCTTCTACGTAAGGGATCACCCGCTGGGTCTGCGGCGACATCGGATCCTCCGGATCGTTTTCCTCGGCCTGCTCGCTCCTGGCCCAGTAGCCACGCTCGATGTCCAGCACAAAGCCATGCTGGTTCTTGTTCTTCCGCCGAGCCCACCCCAGATTGATGCGCCAAAGCGTGGCAGCCTGGGCATACACAAGCTGCGCCAGCCGATCCTCGGCTTGCATTACAGCCGCCACCTGGTGTGAGGGATAACCCTCGCGCTCCGGGAAGCGGATGCCTGTGCGGATATCGTAGCCCAGCCTCAGCCGCTCTTCCTCGTCCGAGTTGATCCGGTCACGCCTCAAGGTCATCACGTTTTGCAGACGCAGCAGGGATTGAAGTGGGGGCGGCAGCGGCGTGCCACACCGCTCACAGAGGTCCCAAGTATCAGAATCGGTGATAGGATGCAGATAGCCGCAGGCTTCACATTGTGCCGCCTGGCGAGTCCGGGTGCCTTCGTCATCCACAGGCAGAATGACCTGGTTGATGATGTAGCGGGAGCCTTCGTGGTAGATAATGGCACGTGGCCCGAATTCCGAAATGGCCAGGAAGCGAGGGCGTGACAGGAATTCATCACGCTGGCGGGTACGCCGCGCTCGGATGTAGGCCGAGATCGGCAGGCGAGGGAAGCTGTAACCAGGCAGGAAACCCTCGGTGGCAAAGTAGCGGTAGCTGTAGAAGTCAGACTGGACGATGTTCTCAGCTTCGCTTAGCAGCTTGAGCTGCGACTCAGCATCACGACGGAGCTGCTCAGCTTGGCGCTTGTCCTTGGTACTGCGGGAGGCATCGAGGATAATCGCGCTCTGTAATCTGGCCTGTGCCAGTGCTGCCCAGTAGAGCCCGCGCCAGCGTTTGCAGGTGGTGTTGAAGCGATTGCCTATACTAGAGATGGCATTGTCCAACCATTCATCGCTGTACCAGTTAGCCTTACCAAGATCCTCGCCGATCATGCCCAGGATATTCGTGGCACGCTGGCGAGTACGCAGCTGCGGCGGAGTTGCATTGACCTGTACCTGGATACCCTCCAGCAAGTCAAGTGATGGCTGCTCGCCTGATAGATCGAGTACATCTTTGAGCGTTTTGCCCAGATTGATCTGTGTTTCGGCCAGCCAGATAGCATGAATGTGGGCGCGTACCAGGTCCTCGTTGGCCAGATCGAGCCGGGGCGGGACGACCGCTCCGGCTACCATCAGGTTAGGCCGCTTGAAGAAGTATTGGTCGTGCGGGCTGCCGATGGAACAGTAGGTGAATACCAGCGCCGGTTGGCCGCTGCGCCCGGCGCGCCCGCTGCGTTGGGCGTAATTGGCCGGTGTGGGGGGTACATTGCGCATGTTGACGATGTTCAGCTCGGCGATGTCAACGCCCAGCTCCATGGTCGGAGAACAGTACAGGATTGGCAGGGCGCCGCTCCTGAACTGCTCCTCTCGCTCCTCTCGTGTCTCATAGGGAACCTGAGCTGTGTGTTCGTGCGCTTCGAGCCCCTGGAGCGACCGGGCGACTTCCTGGTAGAAGTGAACGAAGAATGGGTTGGGGCGGCCGCCCTCTTCCGGCTCGCGCGGGACGCGGATGGGGTCGTGGAATGTTTGGGTCCCATCACTGGCTAGCCAGCGCATTGATTGGGCAACGAGTTGGTAACCAGGGACATCGTTCTCGCTGCGAGGCTCAGCCACTACCTGAACCAGCCCGCCGTAGCGCAGCCCCTCAAGGAGCTGCACGATGATGATGGCTGTGTCGTCCAGTGTCAGCTTATCTCGATGAGCCGGGAAGGTATTAGGGCGCCGCAGGTAGATACCAAAACCGCCTCGTGCCGAGACATAGGTATTTCCATGGCTGTCATCTCCACCAGATGGGCGAGGAAACAACGTCGAGGCATAGGCCATACGCTCATCTTCATCAATTGCCCATGGCTCGACCAGCCGTTGACTGCTCAGCTGCTGGATGGTCTCTTGGTAGCGAGAGTCCAAATAATCGACCTTGATGGCCAGCTCCCGGCGCATGTGATCGAGCAGCACCTTGGCGACTGTTTGGCGTGTTTCGGATGTTGCACCTGTAATTGCCTCGTGGCATTGTTCCCAGACATCCTCCGCCTCGCACACCTCTCGAAGAGCGATGTAATCAAGCCGCAGCAGACCGCATTGCTCCAGGTTAGGCGAAGTCACACGCCATCCACGCCGCAGATCGTGGTAGAGCCGGTAGCCCAGCACCTGCCTGAGAGCACGCTGGGTCTCCTGTAATGGCTGAAAGCGTATGCCGGGATCTGGTGCGTAGAGCTCGATGGGCAGGTTGAGGGCATCGAACACCCTCTGGGCCAGCTGCTCGTGAGTGATCCCATCTTCGTCGGCTTCACGAACTGCCCGGTACAGGGCTCCACGCAAGAGCCCTACCTCGACAAAATCGTTAAAGTGGCCGGCCTGCAATGAGGCATCCTGGCGGTTATCGGTGAAGCTCAGCAGCTTCGGCGGTGTCTCAGCTGAGACGGTTTCTTCCTTGAGGTGAAGGATGGTCGAGAGGCTCAGGATGGTGGTAGCGCTGCTGCGCCCTTCTGAGCTGAGCGTGGCCAGCTTGCCGTAGTCAGACTGCCTCGGTCCGTACGAAACGCCGCAGTTCAGACAGAACATGAAGGGCG
This sequence comes from Anaerolineae bacterium, assembly GCA_016928235.1. GTDB lineage: Bacteria > Chloroflexota > Anaerolineae > Aggregatilineales > UBA3940 > JAFGMS01. Next base: position 9,585 of record JAFGLD010000326.1, read on the forward strand.
TACCAAGGAAGACAATTTCCTGTCCGGTATCAGCCTGTTGGCCATCAGGAAGCAGGACCATGTGACGTGGCAGCGCCTTGCGCCGGTGTGGGCGAATGCGCCGGCTTCCCCGGTGTTCCTCCAGCCAGTCATCAGGCAACTTGTCAATCACTTCGTCAGGATCGGTCGGCCACAGTTCTTCTGTATTGAGATACAGATAGCCGGGGGTGCCTTCATCGTCAGCAGAACGATCGCTGAACTCGCGGGGCACGACAAATACGATACCATCTTCAGTCTGGACGAGACGAACGCTGTAGTACTCTTGCCCGCACTCACGACAGAAAATCAGCGGTAAGAGTATCTTGTCGCGGTCGCCTGGCACATACTGCTGCCCGGCAATGGTGATATACCGCATGTCTTCCGGCTCCAGCGAGGCAAATACCGTCTCGCCAGGGCTGATGAACTGGTGCAGCCGGAAGGCGAAGGGTGGGAAGCCGGTGTCCGGGTTCGGAGCGCACTCGTACCCGGCCAGCAGCCAGCGCTGTATGGCCGCCGCACAGGTCTGAGCATCGACTGCGGTCAGCTCACTCAGCTTGGTGGCCGCGCCTCGATCTCCAGAAATACTGCGCGGCTCGCAGCGCTTCAAACGCCCACTCTCGGTATCAGTGGTGATGCCAAACGCGCTCTCGATCCAGGCAGACAGGGGATGATCGACAAATGCATTGTAATCGAGCGGCGGTTGTACGGCACTGCCCTGTGCAGCTGCATCTGTGAGGGTCTCGATGTCAGTTGCTCTTTCTTCAATTGTGGCCCGCTCCAACGTCTCGCCGATGATGTGCTCGGGCAGAACCGGTGCCCCGAATAGCTGCGTGGCAACGGCGGCAACCTGACTGCGCTGCTCATCAAACGTTCCCTCGCCGGCCAGCGTGGCGGAGGTGCCTACCGTCTGGAGGTGGGCACCCTCAAGCCTATCCCGCACCCGCCGGACTAGCAATGCAACATCTGCTCCTTGTCTCCCCCGGTAGGTATGCAGCTCATCGAGCACCAGGAACTGCATCCCCGTGGCGGCATCGATCAGCGGGCGCTCATCTGGCCGCGTCAGGAGCAGCTCAAGCATCACGTAGTTTGTCAGGATGATATCGGGGGGATGGTTGATGATTGCATGCCGCTCCTCTTCGCTCTCTTGGCCGGTATACTTGGCAAAGGTGACCGGGCTATGGCCTGCCCCATAGCCGTGGAGCAAGAATTTCTCCAGCTCCCCATACTGGCTGTTCGCCAGCGCGTTCATCGGATAGATGATGATAGCCTGGATGCCTCTGCCGCTTCCCCGCCGCAGCACATGATCGACGATCGGCACGATGTAGGCCAGGCTCTTGCCGGAGCCGGTGCCCGTCGTCAGAACATAGTTGTTCCCCTCCTGAGCGACGCGGATAGCTTCCAGTTGGTGCTGGTACAACTTCAGCGGTTGCCCATATCCCTCGGCCTTCCCTTTCCGGAAAATGGTGCCACACTCGGGGTGAAGAGTGCCGTTGCCGACCAGCTCATCGATGGAAGCGCCCTGCTTGAAGTTCGGGTTGAGCTGGATGAGCGCATCGGGCCAGAATGCGCCTCGATCAAAGCTCTCTTGCACGTACTTGCTGATATGCTGATCTTGGATCTGGACGAAGCTTGTGGCGTACTCACCATAGTCGTGGATAAGCTGTTGGCGGAGGTTGAATACGTCCATGAAGACACCTTGTATGGCTGCGCGATGTTCTTTGGCTAGAAGACCCCTAGAGAAGGGGATAGTGAGCACTTAACTGATGATAGGGGAAACTTGGACGTGTCAAGTGCTGCATTACAATGATTTGCTTGTAGTGGGTGACACTGAGGGTATTATAGTCGTGGGTGCAGGGTTGTGGAAATTGGGTGAGGTGACAGCCGGAGGACTTTACTCTAGCCATCTTTGGCGTATGCCAGAATCGTAAACTTGGCAGTCTCGTAGCCGTGTCGAAGTAGGATATCGAAATCTCTTGGTTTCACACGTTTGATATTGGTGTCATAGTCCCTAGCTTTTGCAACATCATCCTGGCTCAAGGCGCCTCGAACCAGGATATTCCTTTCACCTTGGCTAATCTTAGCATTTCGTAAAATGTGGCTCGCGTGGTTCCCCAACATAAAATAGCGACCATTAAAGCCATGATCCCTTAAGCGATGGATCATCTCTCTGCTTCTTAGTGCCTGTGACTGGTATTGTGGGATCAGGATCAATCGCTTCAATGTGGGCAACCCAGGTGCGCACTTTTGGACAGACAGCTTTCCAGATGCATTGGAAACAAACAGACAATTGATGCCTTCGCGATAGCCGAAATCTTGTGTTTCATTCCCATAGTTCACCAGAGGCTCCAATCCCAGGTTATCGTGGAGTCCACCATCCCAAAGATGGAGTCTGCTGAAAATCGGTTCGATAGGCTCAGTTTCAGCCCGTGATCCCTGATGATAGCGGACCCATCGATACTTGCCAGTGCTGAGTGTAATAGCACCAATCAAAATAGGGAATCCAGCTGAAGCAGCTATTGCATCGCTCAATTGATAATCTGGTTCCATTGAGTACCCAAAGACATAATCACCCATCCGTTTGCGCTCGAAGCGCCAGTTCCGACCTGTTTCTGCAGATGTGGCATTGATAATCCAACGTGGATTCTCTGGTAAGCCCTGGAGCGGTATATCGATGCCCCAATCTTTTTTGAGTCGGCGAGACACTAGCCAAGCGCGGCTTGGCAAGATGGCAAAGTTGCTGATCGTGTCAAGGATGATGCCCAACTGAAGATTGGTCGAGGTAAGCAGATCCCTGGCAAAGGGTATGAATTTGTGCCTATATTCCTCAGAGTTTGGCCAAGCAAAATCATTCGCCCGGAAAACCAGGCCAATAGCCAGCGAGCCACCAGAAACAGAGGAGATGAAGCGTATTCTCTCCAAGAGACCTTCTTCGGCAAGATAGGTCAGCACGCCTAGATGAAATACAGTAGCACGATAGCCACCTCCTGATACGGCCAATCCGATATTCTCTGGCTCATAAGGTGTCATTCGTCACCTCCGGTTTGCTCATCTTCGTCTACTAGAGCAATGAGGATATTTGGGGTTGGTTCGTCCCCTTGGATGGCAATAATGCCTGGCAAACCATCTATACCCATTTCATGTACCAACCACTGGTGAGCTTTGCGGTCATCTCTACTAGCAGCATTGCTCACTCCCTTGGGATGAGAGTGCCATTCGCCGACGTAATACAGTTCACCACCTGTAACAGACTTTATTGTCTCTACCCGCTGATACAGTCCCGCTGCACCACGAACATAGGTTGTTGGCCACTCACAGCTGTCTTGAGGGGAGGAAAGCATGGTGCCTACATAAACGGTGCGAAGATCGTAATCTATCTTTCCGAGAAGAACACCACCCGTCTCATTAGGTAGTTGATTCTGGCGGTGGTCGCGCATCTGACACTGTGCATAGCTTGATAGTCGCACTGTCCATCCATTGCTCACAATGCTTGTAACAAGATGAATCGGCAGCTGGCGGTGTGACATTGAGAGCTCTGTTTGTGACCATTCCCAGATGTTAATGCTGGGCTCAGTGCTTCGGAGATTTGCTCGCACGAATTGAGACATCACCCCAGCATGGAGTGCAACGATATCCTGAGGAAGCTGAACGGAAGCGTCCCTACAGGAGCCAGCGTATGGTCTAGTGCCTGCTTGTTGCTGGTGGATTTGGCTAAGCTCTGGCATTTCTGCGATTGAGACAGCCAATTGCACTTCAAGATCATCAAGGCGTATAGAGCGTCCCTGTCCCTCAAACAATGCGATCAGGTGCAGGCCACTGGAGCTCATGAAAGCGGTAAGTCGTGGAGCACAGTACTCACTGTTAGCAAGGGCGGCTGAAACAGCACGCGATGTAGAGAGATCAAGGATGAGATCACTCGAGGCGAGGGCCTCATCAATTGTGGATGAGGACAGACTATCAGCGCAAAGTGAAGCGGACAAGGACCGAGCCGCATTTGACTCATTCAATAGCTGCCGTATTTCGGCCGCCAGTGCATCAGCTTTATTCTGCCCAATCCAAAAAGGCCATAGACCATGTCTTACAAGGTTATGAGGAAGAAGTTGATCCGGATCTACGATTGTCCACATTCCCACTCCTTGTCGGGCAAGGTTCAGTACAACCTGGGAACCCAGAGCCCCTGCACCGATTGTCAGTATATGGGCATCTTCGATTCCTCCGATTCCTGCCATCTGTTGTGCGAGGGTTCGAGAAAGGGCATAAGTGGGACGCAGGGGTAGGACAGATACACTATCCAGATCCTGTGATTGGGCCTTGCCAAGAAATTGGACTACTCTACCATCTTGCTTGGCCATACATCCTAACTTGACCCCCAACTCTCCAAGCGTAAGGTGAATCAAGAAAGCCCACCATTCACTGTTTTCAACAGGCCCGTTTTCAGTGCGAGTTTTTGGAAGCTCAAGCATTAGTATCAATTTGTACTTCTGGAACAACTCCCAATTAGCCAATCCTTTGATGAACAAGCGGATTGCGTCTTCAGCTTTGATATCTAGATTTTGGAGCAACTGTACTAGTTGTTGAAGATTCTGGGGTTGATGAGAGATAGAGCGAGAATGCCATGGTCTTGCAGTAAGCGACAACATCAAGTAGGAGGCCTGCTCCAGAATATCTTTTTGAGGGTGACTTACCGGGATCTGGAGGGCGTGCAGAAGCAATGGCTTTTCAGCCAGGGGGATGACTACAGTGAGTGTCTCCTGTTTATGCAGAGTCTTGAGAGCTTCCCGGTCGAAGATTATGCGATCCATGGTTAGCAAGAGCGGCTCAAGAGGTTGTTCGGCGAGATGGAGTTCTTCTGTACCTGCACGTCGCAACCATTCACTGATTCGCTGCAGAAGCCTCGCTGGAGTGAGTTGAGCTTGGAGCTCAATGTAAGGTTCCTCGAAGAGGCATAGAGATTTGGGGCCTCCCAGTGGGGTTAGATTCTGGTGTAGTGTCTCTGGAAAAGAACGTCGGAGAGCGAAAACACTCGGAGGAGCATTGTCGCCATTGTATGCAATGACAATTCGCTCTGTTGGCTGAATGGGTACTGGTGGGTTCTGAGGAAGTTCAACTTCACAATCAATTACCAAACCCTCCATGTCATTGTGGCGCCGTATTTCCACTAGGGATGTATAAGGATATCTAGCTACAGCAAGGATCAACTGCCGCAAACGCAGACTGGCAAGCTCTCCTTGACAGGTGATTTCTCCCCATTCACAAAACAGATCGCTTTCCATTCGCAAGTCCTATCCAAGTCGGGGCGAAGGTCTACTAGTTACAGATGCTGCCCCTCCCTGCAGGCGTCGTTGGCGCACAAACCCATTCCTCGATGTCTCTACTACTATTGGCTTTGGGTTGTCCGGTGTAGGCTCCTCCATAGTCACGACGAAGTTCTTTACATCGCCATACTCTTCAGCAACCTGGCGATAGAAGGCTGCCGCTTGTCGATGAGGAGGCTGATCTGTATCTTCATTGGGAATCGGTAGACTCGGTGAGATAAGCAAGGAATTTTCGTTCCCCTGGCTGAATAGCTGTTGAACCTCCAGTATTGGTGTTGTTTCATCCTCGCCCTTCTGCAGCGCAAGTGCTGTATAGCTACAGTGATGAGAGATATGGAACAAATCCCAATCAAGGCGTCGACAATTCTGTTCCCTGTTTGTGATATATACGATGTCTGTCCACGCTTGATACTCTGCATCAGCGCCCATAATGCAGCGCATCTCGTAACCATCTTCCACAAATGTCCACTGTGCCACCAACGAGTTGCCATTCCGGTCCACTGTCTCACCCTCCATTTGGAACGAAAACGGAGAATGAATAAAGATTTCGACCTGCCCCAGGCTGCGGCTGAACCCAGGAACACAGGTTCCGGCATGTGTAATAAGATGAGAACGACTTGCAGGGTCGATTCCCCGATCCTGCAGCCATGTGGACAAAGAGTCAGGGTTTCCAAATATTCGAATACCTGAGCCTTGTGTGAAGCGAAACCTTGCTTCCTGGCGAATTGCTCGAGCAGAACTCTTGAGACCAGCTTCTAGGATGAAGCAAGCTGGTACCCAGAGTTCGGAAATAAGGATACGATCATCATCCTGGTATTTAGCGGCGTGATCAAACCAAAAGAAGTCTTCTGCACCATCAACGTGATCGCTATCTGCGTGGGTGAATGCAACAGCATCAAAATCCTGGCGATTCTGCTTCGCCAGGTAGCCACGCAACTCCTCATCTAGCTGAACACGCGTATCGTGATCTTCGGTTATTGGCCGGTTGCAGAAATCCTGAAGGATCAACCGCCCATCATTGAGATGGATAAGGGTCGAATCGGCATTTCCAATGGGGAAAAATGTAAGTTTTGCCATATACAACTCCACTATCAATGTTTTACAAGTACTATATAGTCGTTGGCTGCATACTAGTGTATCAACCAACACGCGATATGTCAAATATATTAGACAGAATTGTATTACAGAGTTAGCGTTTTTTCGTGAAGTAGTTATAATGGATTTAGAAGACGAATCGATGATTTGAGAGGCCTATATGTCTCAGACTACACAACAGCAGCTTGGAGCACGAATTCGGTCAGCACGAGAGATGCGTCATATTTCATTGGCAGCGTTGGCTCGAGAAACTGGGATTTCAAGAGCTTATCTCTATCTGATTGAGAAGGGAGAAAGCAGTCCCACACAAGAGAAAGTGGCTGCTATAGCCAAATCACTCGGTGTGCTTGTCTCTGAACTTACAGGAGAGATACGGGACTATGACGATTTGCCCTTTGCTATTCCTGATACGTTGAGGGAATTCGCGGAGGCAGATGGCTTGACCTCTGAGGAGGTTCGCATGTTGAGCCAGATAAAATATAGAGGACGCCAACCGCAGACTGAAGCTCAGTGGAGAGCTCTTTTCTATGCGATTCGCGGGGCATTGTACGAGGGCTAGCTAAAGTGGTTCGGCGTAATCCAGCACTCGATTTCCTGGAAAGTGCTCCTCACGAAGGTGGAAAACGGCTCGTTGAGGCCTATGCAAGGTTTCTTCTTCAGCGGGCTGACATCTTCGCTTTTCCAATAGATCTCGAGAAACTCATTTCTCAGAACCAACTTACGGTCGCTGCAGGCTCTCTTCCTGGTCAGCGAGGATTGATTACAATCGATCTCAAAATCCTCTTCAACTCGTCCGATCCTCGAACCGTCCAACTCTACTCACAAGCACATGAGCTGATAGAGCTATTGTTTCTCGGGCTTCAGGAATACGATCCTCCGTGGCTTGATGACAAGAGCATACAAGAGTTGCTTGATCAGAAAGAGGATATGTGTGAAAGTGGCGCCGCCGAGTTGCTGATGCCTATGGGATGGTTTCGCCCATTGGTAGAGTCCAATGGGTTGTCACTCCAAACAGGAAAGGGGTTGGCAAGAACCAGTGGCCTCTCATTGACTGCAATCACACGCCGAATGCTGGAAACCGGTATGCGGGAGTGCATATTTGTCATATGGAAGTTTGCACACAAACCCACCGAGTTTGTCCCCTCCCAAATTGGACAGCTTCCACTATGGGGCAGTGAGACCTCGATGGATCCTCCTATGCGGCCTAGAGTTGAATACTTCTGGCGCTCGCCTACTGTGAATCAGTACATTAAGAAAGACAAATCTGTTGGCACAGATACCTCAGTTGCTCAGACATTCGACGAACCCAGAGGTGTCATTGTGCGAGGCTATGATTATCTTGAAATTGGCAAGGAGCCAGGCTGCTATTTAACTGAGTCGATATCTGTAGCTTTTGATGGGCAGGAGCGTGTAATGTCTCTTGTCTACCTTGATGATCGTGAAGAAGAGCAGCGACGTCTCGATTTCATCTCCTGATCATCCGCAGAGAAGATTACCATTTTGCGAACCATTTGGCTCTGCAGAGATTAAGAATTGATGGCGAATTCTTATGTTGAGAGTAGTTGGTCCTCACAATTGAAAATCTACTCAAAGCAGTATTGGAGTACGGAGCAATAGCCAAATGAACCTATTTTGGAATGCCAAATAGGCCTTATATCAACACTATCGTTCAAACAGCAGTGGCCATCCAGAGACTGCAAAAGCAAAGAAAGCCCTTGTAGTGTCGTCACTCCACGAAAAGCGGCCCAGAGTGTATTGCATAAAGCCACCGTAAGGGTATCTGTCGTTGAATCTCTTTTTCCAGCACAAGGCAAAGTCACCTTTGCCTCTTCTTGATGATATATCGACAACTGTGAAGTTGTCCTGGGGGACAAGTACATATATACTGTCTACCTCTTGACATTCCACCGGACGAGTACATTTCCCCGAGTAGTCTACTCCGATCTCTTTGCCACTACTTGTAACTTCGGTCGGTAGGTCACTATCCCACATATGTCCGTCATTTGCGTATTGGCTTCGAATAAGGTGATTATGATATGTGATACCTAGAACATCCTTAGGCCCGGCCTTGTGCCATTTCTCCTTCACCTCACCAGCTTTGCCTTGGTACCAAAAAGGAATATCCCCTCTCCATACGATTCTTCCTCCAGCTTGAAGGTATTTTCGGATCAGGCAAGTTTCATTGGGAACTTCTGCAACGGTTTCGGGCACAATATCCTGGGCAAAAACAACTAGAGAACGATGAGCCACCTTATTTTGGATAGCCTGACTCATCCAGTCATGCAACTGCTGAGCGTTCTTCTCCTTAAACCACCTCTCGGTGAAATAATCTCTTGTCTTCTCTGCGTTCTCTCCCTCCATCCATGATCCTGGATAAGCCGGATCGTAGAAAATCACTTTGCTGACGTGGTGATGTAGGGCGGCTGAAGCATATCTCTCAGCCTGCTTGCTGACTCCGATGGCGCCATTCAGTTCTAAATCATCAGGCTTCTGAATGATCTCATCAAACAGCGCTAGAATACCCTGGCTTAGCGTCACTAGAGCTTGTGTTGCCTGGTCTGTTCTTTTGCGCTTCGTTTCCAATCTATCCCTTGCGGTCGCTAGTTCATCGCGACAGCGTTCTAGATCCCCCCGGCGCCAGGCTTGAAAGCTTTCGTTTCTGGCCTTAAGAGATGCGAAGGTAACTCTTGTCCTGGTTGCTAGTTTCTTTGTGATGGAGTCGAGCTGACCTATTACTTTCTGTGTCAGAGGCATATACCAGAGCAATAGCACTCCAACAACTACAGCTGCGGCTATCGCTTTTCGCCAATCGTCGGCGAGCTGTGGCCATAAAAGTGACACTGCATAGCTTGCTGGTGCCAAGACTACTGTAATGATCAATCCAGGAAGTAAACGTTTGATCAAGTCAGGCATAGCTGCTAGAACCTGTGTTGAGGAAAGAAGACTCTGCGATTCCTACTTTGCCACTATAGCACACTTTCAGGTCGGGGCAATCTGTGCCAAATATCAGGGCAATCGCCTCAAGTTGGATTTCATGCATAGCCTGCCCACAAATGGAGCCTTGTTGATCAGAATTGGGCCACGAAAGCGAGTCTTCCCACATATAATAGATGGATTCTTGAAGCGATTGTCCTAAACTCAGACCCAAGATCTCTTGACAATCCCAAGATACTCTCGCAGGTAAGTTACTAGCAGCCACAGCTTCTGTGTCTTGGAGAACGTAATCGGCTTCAAGTAGATGTTGTAGCCAATCTCTTCAAGCTTATCTAAGACGGTCAGAAATACGGTTGCACCAAAGCCGGCAGCGAGCCGCTCAGCCGGCTTGAAGTACTCAATGACCGGCCACCCCTCGGCGAAGTATCCCCTGGCAATCCCTGACATATGCTGCATCATCTCCCGGAAGCGCTCATCATACACGCGATTCTCTATGTCCTGATAGGTCAGGCCAAACTGGCTTAACACATCCTCCGGCAGATAGATTCGCCCTTTGCTCAAGTCCTCATCAATATCCCACAGAGTATCGGTGAGCTGAACAGCTAACGCCAGTTTCTCCAGCGGCTGCTTGGCACCATCAAGTGTATAGGCTGGTTTGACTTCGAGAATCGGCAGCGCCAGAAACGCGCCGGACGTTGCGACACGATGGCAGTACAGAAGAAAATCGTCGAAAGTCTTGTAACGCTCTCTCCTGATATCCATCTCAATACCATCCAACACATTGTCAATCAGCTGGCGATCGCTCTCGTATTCCGCGCATATATGCGACCATGTAATCAGGATCGCATCGGTTTGCTGATCAATTGATTTGTCCGCCTGCTCTCGCCAGCTGCGGAAACTGCTCAGCGTTGCCTGGCCCTCATCAACCATATCATCGAGGCGGCGAAAGAAAGCATATGTGGCCCGTGCTATCATCCGCTTTCTGGGAGGCAAGAACAAAACAGCCAGTCTGAACAGCCCGGAGCGCTGCGCAATGTATTCAGTAACAGCCTGGTATGCCGCAGCAATGTTGCCCGGCAGCTTTGTGGATTGATACGGCACGCTCAAATCCTGCATCGAAACCCTCCGGTTCCACTATTGAACAGTCGACTGCAGCACTATTCCCCGGCATGGCTCAGTGTTGACTGACCGATCTGTATCAGAAACAAATGAGAGAACGCCTTCAGAGCGCCTCGACTGAACAGGCATTCTCCCCCGATCTCCCTCAAATGGTTGACCACCTCCAGGTAGTTGGAGGTGTCACTACATCCGGAGCTGATCTCGTGCCCCAGGGACCAGGCAAGCGTCTTCTCCGGCTGTGCGCACAACAGCTTGCTGCTGTCGAGTACAGCGATAACGCTTTTGTATGTTGCATGCTCCGGTGACTGAAGCACATCGCGCCATGCTATAGAGCTGTGGCGATGTTCAAGGGTCAGCTCGTGGTATGCCAACAGCTCCACAATGCGAACACGGATGAATGTTATGAGGTGATAGAAGAATGCCAGGTATCGTTTGTAGAATCGATCTGGGACGAAAAGCCCTATGACGAAAGTCACCAAGAACCCCGCAACGAAGGGCACTGCAAACACACTGCTTTCGGTATCCAGGCCGAGAATCAGCACAACAATATCGATGCTCATCCATGCGGCAAAAAAGAAGCC
>JAFGLD010000327.1 GCA_016928235.1 Anaerolineae bacterium
AACGGCCAGACTAGCAGACAATCGAGTTGTACAGGAGTCATGCTATGTCTAGCCGTCTTGGTATCATTGTACTGTTAGGGATGGGGATTGCGCCAGTGTGCTCGATAGCTATCGTTAGGGAAGCAGAGCAGAGCTTTTTGAGTATCTGGGGCTGGGCATGGAAGGTAAGCCCACACCGCTCCCTATCCACCGAGATCGGGCAGCATGTCATCGGCCACTTGAACTGCGGAACAGTGGAAACAACCAAGCAGTGCGGAAGGAGCATCGGCGTTGGGCGTCATCGATGCCTCTTCTGCACCGTTCGCCTTTTCGTCCAACGATTGCCCCATCCGGCGGCCCTCGTATCGAGCAGGGGCAGCCACTCGGTACGCGCCTGAGCCTTTGGGGGGGCACGTCCTGTCGTCCTCCGGTGATCCGCCGGTGATCTCCCGATCATCCTCTGCTTGACGCGGGTACCCCGCCTCCAACCACATCGACACGCCTGCCCTGCAATGGGATCGGCGCCGGCCACTTACCCTCCCCGCCGTATCGATGCTAGAATGAGCCCAGCACCTTAACAACAGCCTCTGTCTCTCAACGCTGCCGATGGGTCAGCGACCCAATCGGCAATCACTCAATCATCTCTCTCGGCCCTCACACCCTACTCCCAGATCAGAAGCGAATTGATCATCAAAATCAGACTGTGATACCCCACCAACCACCAAATCGTTCCATCATGCTGCACCTGCTTCGCCCACAATATGCCGCAAACAAAGGTGACGACAGTCACACCGACGATTCCCCCAAGCGGCGCCGTCATTGACACTTTGGGCAAGTGCCATATCATAAACAACGCCGCGTGAATGGTGATCGCCACAAACGTTCGACCTTTGAAGAGCCGAGTCATTACAGGCAGCAGAGCAGATCGAAAAAACAACTCCTGTGAAACCCCGCTTGCCGGAGCATACCAAAGAATTGCTGTCCAATCCCATCCCACCCAGCGCCCGGTCAGCCAGATCAGCGGCATGAAGAGCATCGAAGCTGACAGCCAGGCCAATCCCTTGCGTGACAGTGGAGCAGGACGCAGGTAGCAATCCGCGCAATCAAAACCGGCCGTCCACAACACAACAATTCCGACCAGGCCGGGGAGAAATTCAATGCACGATATCAGTAAATCGCCGGGATTGAGCGTGTAGAGAATCGTGTAGCCAATCCACAGCACAACGATGATCCCTGCCGCGAGAGAAAGAGGAATTAACGGCTTTTTAGCCATGATATCTACAAACATGATCGTGACCTGCCTGGACCCATCTATGATGCAATTGTGACTGACTCCAGGATCACATCAGCGCAGCCAACTGCTTCTTCGGCCACATCGTGCCCTGCCACATAATCAGTTGGCCCACTTACCTGCCAGAACCATTTGTCGGAGCCACAAATGCCACAGGCTCGAATGGCGATCATGACATCACCACGACCGGGCACCGGATCGGGCACCTCGACCAATCGAAGGTCTTGAGGGCCAAAGGCTTTGACAGTCTTCATGAGAGTCCTGCTCCTTTCCTCGACGGCAACATCGGGCTAAACCGCCAGATTCTCGCCGCGGGCAACAAACCTGATATATTCGACGGCCTCTTGATATTCGTCCTCGCCGGACAGGTGCTCAACCATCAAGGGAACATCCGCTTCAAGCGCGGCCATCTCTCTCAAAAAGGTGCGATAATCGAGATAGCCAAGTCCCGGCCGTACTTCATCAAGATGGATGGTGAGAGCATTTTGCAGGATGATATCCTTGGCATGGCACGATTTGATGTGAGGCCCCAGCCCGGCAAAACACGCTTTGAGGAAAGCTGCATTGCCATAATAGAGCTGCGGACTGCTGATGATATTGACGGGGTCGAGATGGACGGCAAATGCCGGGCGATCAATAGCCTCGATGAGCCGCAGATAACTGTCGATTGAATCGGGGTACATATAGGGCATCGGCTCAAGCGTGTAAAAACTGCGGCGCGGCTTGACGGCATCGATGATCTCCCGCACGACTTCGACAATCATCCGGAAGGTCTCTTCCGTCAGGTTGGCCGCGTCAGGCCCATCCCACTGCTCCCCTCTCGACCCGGCAACGTTGACACAGCAGCGTGCATCGATCCGTTCAGCCAGGTCGAGGCACTTCTTACAGTGCTCGATGGCATCGCTGCGCGTTTTTTGATCAGGACTGAGAGGATTGTTCCAGGCCCCAACCTCAGCAATGACGATGTCAGCTTCTCTTGCGGCAGCAGCATAGGCTTGCACCACCGTCTCATCAGCATCGACGGACACCGGACAGTAGACAGCTCGATATCCTGCTGCCTTCACCGCCTCGACCCATTCCTTCGGGTCCTCGAACTCGCCAAAAACCGGCCCACCTAATCTCATCGTAGTCCCTTTCTGCCAACAACGGCATACTAACCTATCCGGGCACACGTATTAACCAGGCAGATCGCCTCAATCGTTTTCCAGAAGCTCGATGATCGTCCCGTATTGCTTTTGGCCGTCCAGGTAAGCATAGCGCCCGCCCTCGTAGTCGCCACGCTGAATGAGCGGCAGGCCAAATGCAGCCAGATCGGTGATCCGATCGGCCATCCCCTTGACGCCAAAGGCGATGTGATGGAGGCTCGACCCATGCGCGTCAAGCTGATCCTTCCATGTGCTGGGCCCGTCGATGGGCTCGATCAGCTCCAGGGAGACCTGTCCCATGTCGAAAAAGGCCAGCCTGGCGCGGGCGGGGGTCGGCCGGCCCTGGTATTCCGTGTGTGCCTTGTCGACCGAATCGGTCATCACGATGTCCGGGCTCGGGACGCCAAGCAATCGCGACCACGCCTCAACGGTCTCTTCGATGTTCTCAACGATCAGGCCGATCTGCATCGGCTTGCCATCACCAAGCGGTTTCGACGTCATTGTTTAGACTCCTTTATTGACTGAGAAATAGTCGGTGTTCAACCAATCATCCGGCTCAGAGTTTACGGCAGACCAGCTCGCCCCTGCCAACCGGCACAACCAGGGCATCGACACGCTCATCCGCCAGAGCTTTATCCAACAGTGGCCCTAATGTATCTTGGTGGCTGATAGCATTATCAGCAACCAATAAACCGCCTTTGACCAGTCTGGGGATGACCAGATCGTAGCAATCCTCATAGACTTCTTTCTCGGCATCCAGAAAGCAGAACCCGATACGCTCATACTGTGGGAGATATTGGCGGGCGTCACCCTCGACCAATTTGACAATCTCCTCCATTTGAGCAATATGGAAAGTCTCTGTTGCCAGCCTCGCTTTCCCCGGCAGTACTTCGAAAGTGGTGATAGAACGCCCCAGCATATCGGCTGCCAGCGCCAACCACATGGTGGAATAGCCCGCGCTCGTGCCGATCTCCAGATAATCCCCATCGGGCGCTCCGGCCGCTAACAGAGCCAGGAATTTGCCCGTTTCCGGCGCAATCTGGCGCAGACGTTTCAAATGGGGCGTGCCATCTTTCCGATCCCCGGCATCGACCTGTTCCAGGTACTGCATCCGTGACAGTACAGTCTCACGAATTGAGTGAAACATGTTGGAAATAACTCCTGATAGTGATAAGTAATGAGTAATGGAGCAACAGATCCGGGAGCAGTTATCCGGTTTCGCCTGTTGGGCTAAGTCTACCACAGCAGCCGATTCCAGAGAATTTCCCAAGAGACATTCTCAAGAAGTTGACACTTTTTGCGTACTACGTATCATTTCGTTTAGATTCGTATGTCATACGCGACATGAGGACTTTTACATATTTACGTTTTATGATTTACCGGCCGCTTTGTCCATGACGCAAAAACTTATCCGGACGATTATCAGTCCCTCAATGGTTGACAACAAGCCGTGAAAGAACAAATCATCCAACTCGAAGCACATGACGATATCACCTCAGTGCGTGATAAGCTGGGATGGGTTCGTGCTGCCAGAGTCCTGTTGGTATTCCCGGACGATCCGGCCCAACCCATACTCCAACGCAAGCTCGACCTGGTGCTGTTGCAAAGAGAGGCTACTCGCCAGAAGGCGCAGCTGGCTCTGATCACTACAGATCCCGTCGTCATCGAGAACGCCGGCGATCTTCGGCTGGCCTGCTTCCCAACCGTGGAAGACAGCCACAAACGGTTCTGGCGCACACCACGCGCCCGGCTGAAAGTCGACCGTTCCAAGCGGCCATCTTCTCTAGATCCTGATCTCGTCGAAGCGGCAACGCGACTGCGCTCTCATCGGACACGCTTTTCCCCTCAACAGCGCCGCGCCATTCAGATTTCCCTGGTTGGGCTTGCGCTGTTTGTGTTGATAGCAGCGATTATCCTGATTATGCCCAGCGCAACGATCAAGATTCAACCGGCCACAAATCAAGAGATAGTAACGACCACTATTGTGGCCGATCACCAGGTCGCCGAGATCGATAATACCAACCGCATTATCCCGGCGCGGATTGTCGGCATTGAAGTCGATGCATCGGCAACCATCGATGTTATGGGGACAAAAGATGTCCCCTCGAAAAAAGCACAAGGCACCGCGCTGTTCACCAACATTCTCGATGATCAAGTCAACATCCCAGCCGGAACGATCATCCGAACCAGCGCGGCACAGCCAGTCCGCTTCGCTACCCTGACTGACGCCACCATTCCGGGCAAGTCCGGGGAAACAGTCGAGGTTTCCATTGAAGCTATCGATCCGGGCTTTGAGGGAAACCTTCCCAGCAATCGCATCAATCAGATCGAAGGCCTGCCGGCATCGCGCGTCGCCGTCACCAACCCCCAGCCCACGCGCGGCGGGGACGTCACTGAAGCCCAGGCCATCTCGCAAGAAGATTACGACCGCGCGCGGGCCCTCGTCCTGCAACAGATCCAACAGAGGGCTTACGCCCGAATGCAAACCGATCCCTTCATCGCGTTGAGAGAGACGGAGTTTGTCCCGGCCGATACCCTGGCAGTAGTCCTCATCGACTACGAAACTTACAGCGGTCACATCGGTCAGGAAGCCGGCCAGGTCAGCCTCGATATGCGCGCAGTGGTACAGGGTATTGCCATCGACGAGCTCCTCGCCCGCCAGGCTGCCTACAGCGAGCTGGCCAAGAAAATTGGGCCAGGGTTCCAGATCAGCGCGGAATCGCTGATCTTCAAACGTGGTGAAGTCACCCAAATCGACGAGCAGCGTCGCGTCACGTTCATTATGGATGGGAGAGGCGAGGTGCTGGCAGCTATCTCGCCCGCCAAAGTACGGCAAGCAGTACAAGGACAACCCATCAACGTAGCCATATCTCGGCTGGAGGGGAACTTCCCCCTGGCTGCCCCTCCGGAGATCGAGGTATGGCCAGGCTTCTGGCCAATCATGCCGCTATTGCCTTTGCGAATTCAGATCGATATGAGTGGTGGACTATGAGTTGGCAGGGAAGATTGATGGGAGTGGATTATGGCGCGGTGCGCATTGGCGTTGCTCTGAGCGATCCACTAGGCATCTTTGCCCGTCCACACAGCATCATCACCCGGACAAGGCCGGGGGAGGAATTCGCCACTCTGAGCACTATCGCCAGGGAAAACGAGGTCGCTCGCATCGTGGTAGGGCTGCCCACCGACTCATTGGGGGGCATCGGCTCGCAAGCCAGACTTGTGATCATTTGGGCCCGCGAACTGACCAAGGCGACCAAGGGTATTCCTGTTATATTCTGGGATGAGAGCTACTCATCCGAGGAAGCACTGGCCATCCAACGGGCCAGTGGAAAGCGCAAATCTGCAGACAACCGCAAGAGGAAGCCGCTCGACGATGTAGCCGCAGCGACGATCCTTCAAGATTATCTGGATGCTGGAGGAAGGGATGATGAACCGGGACAGACGATCGAGACATTTGCAAGCGTCGAGTAAGCCCAAAAATTCCGTGCTCGGCCTGTTAGGCAAGCTAACGATCCTGGTTACCACAATTGGGCTGTTGGTCATCGCTGGGGGAATGCTGCTGAGGATCCTGAGCCAACATGGCGATCCAACCGCCATTCAATTCAAACTCGATGTCAATCCCGCGCTAAACCCTACCGAGGCAACACTGTTGAGAGCCTACCTGGCAGCCAACCAGGATGCCCTGAATACTCCCATCAGAAACGATGAAACAACAGTCACTTTCATCGTCAATCCGGGAGAGAGTGCCGGCCAAATCGCTGACAGTCTGGTCTCGCTTGACATCATCAACGATGCCACCCTTTTCCGCAACTACATGCGCTATTATGGGCTCGACACCCGGATCGAGGCAGGCAGCTACCAGATAGCCTACAACATGACCATTCCCCAGCTGGCAGTTACCCTGACAGAGGCTGACGCGCCCGAAATCACAATCCGGATCACCGAAGGCTGGCGACGAGAACAGATCGCTGATTGGCTCAACCAGCAGAGCAACATCCCATTCAACGGAGCCGAATTTCTCTCGGCCACAGGGGTCGGAGCGCCGATCCCGCCAGCGACAACTCTGATCACCGAGATTCCACCCGGCGCCACCCTGGAAGGCTTCCTCTTCCCGGATACTTACCGGATGGGAACCAATGACACCGCCACGGATTTCGTCCAGAAGATGTTGATCAATTTCGACTCTCAGGTAACATCTCAGATGCGCGCCGATGCCGCAGCCGAGGGAATGCGACTTCATGATGTGCTGATCATCGCATCGATCGTCGAGCGTGAAGCGATAGTCGCGGAAGAACGTCCCACCATTGCCGGCGTCTATCTGAACCGGCTCCATGCAGGGGTCAAGCTAGATGCCGACCCAACAGTTCAATACGCGATGGGGTATCAGGCAGATAGCGGCCAGTGGTGGAACTTGAGTCTGACCATCGATCACTACCAGAGTGTCGACTCACCCTACAACACCTATCTGTATACCGGTCTTCCGCCGGGACCAATAGCCAACCCCGGCATTGATTCGATCAAGGCCGTGATCTACCCGGAAGAGACTGCCTATTTCTTCTTCAGAGCAGCCTGCGATGGGAGTGGACGGCACAATTTTGCGAGAACCTATGAGGAACACCTCCAAAATGCCTGCCAATAAGCCTTCGAAGCGATCCTTCACACTGTTGAGCCTGGGGTGCCTGCTTGCAGCCATGCTGTTCCTGGCCGGCTGTATCAATGCTCCCCCGCGAACCCTCAAGATCGGTCTGGTGGCCCCCTTCGAAGGGCGATATCGCGAGATCGGCGAGGAGGTGATTCCCGCCGCCCGCCTGGCTGTTCGCCAGTTTGCCGGCCTGGACACATATGCTGATGTCCGCATTGAGCTGGTCGCCTACGATGACGCGGGGGACCCACAGCAAGCGATCGAGCAGGCTCGCAGGCTGGCAGTCGATCCCGAAGTCGTAGCCGTTGTCGGGCATTGGCGCAGCACAACCACACAGGCTGCGGCCTCGATCTACGCGCAGGCAGGTCTCCCGTTGCTCACCGTCAGCACCAGAGATATCGACACAAGCGGCCAGGTATACAACCTGGCCCCTCCCTATGCTCACATGGAGCAGGCTACGCAAGAGTGGCTACAGGCACAGGAACTGACCGGCACCTTGCGTCTGGAAATCCCGGAGGACATCGTCATCGCTGCCGGGGAATTCCGAGCCGATGAGCCTCCGGGCAGTGACATCCTGATTGGTGGTCCGGAGTGGGGCTTGAGACAGTTCTACGCATTGACCGGGCCTTCGGCAGACGGCATCTACTTTGCTACAAGCGTGGGTAAGCCCGGTGATGTCCGGTGTGACTACTGGACAGACGAGCGCACACTGCAATTTGTGGAAGGATTCGAGGAAGGAAGTCCGGGTGCCCCCCCGGGCATCTTCTCGATCAGTGCCTACGAGTCAACCTGGCTGGCAATCAATCTGGCAATAGGAGAGCCTATCGATGCCTCACCGCTCAACATCAACCAGTTCGATCAGTCCGGCCGGCGTGCCGGCGCGCCGATCTACCTGTATCGATGGGAAGAGGGTCAGCGCGAATTTGTCACACAGCTACGTTAGATCCTCCTCCAACACGCCGTTTCTCGCTTCCTCGTGCACGACATAGTCGATTGCGATAGGCGCCAGGTCAGGATTATCGCACGATTGGCGCCCGGACTTGGCCATGGGTATCCATTCGTCTCCCACGCAGATCGCCGTCACATCAGCTGTAAAATCAGTGTTGGTCGATGAGTCATTAGCCATCAGGCTGGAGCCAACCCCATAGATATCGACGGGTGTGCCCAGCGATTCAAAGCGCGCGATCTTCTCAGGGATAAAGCCGCCGCTGACGACAATCCGGACATTCCGGCAATACGATCGGGCCTCTTCTTGCCAGGTCGAAGGAATATCCCAACTCTCCCAGGCCCGATCCAGTGCTTTGCGAACCGCCACTACCAGGCGCGGATTCACCCCCAGGTCGAGGTCCGGATCGCCCAGAGGCTCCAGGGCTGTATCGCGCATCGTTGAACTGGTATCCAGACGTACGCCAAACAACCGAAACTTCTCAGCTTCGTCTTCATTCCCCTGGCTCTTGAGCATTCTATAACGGTCAAACATAGCTTCGGTCACAGCCAGCGATGTTCCAACACAATCGTTATTGAAATCGACCAGCGCAATCCGGGGCACCTGTGAGGGTTGTGTATCGGCAAAGCACAGCATGGCCTCCGTCGTGTTGCCCAGGAAACAGGCAATCACTGCATGAGGAACCGTCCCACCGCCAAAGCCTCCCCACCAGTCTCCTTGCGCATCGGTGCTGACAAAGCTCTTGAGATGTCCCTGGTGATCCTTGTTGTACCGTTGAACAGCAATGTCATAGGCATAGCCATCAGCCGCCTGGACTTCGTGCACATCGAAACGAGCCGGGAAGAACAACACAGACTTACCGCGCGCAGCGACCAATGTGTTGTAGACATTCGTCGCAATACGGCTGGCCCTTGAGAGAATGCCCAGCGTCGGCGTTTCTAATAGGGCAAAGTGACGATAGATTCCTCTCACTTTGATGACAGGCCGCACAACCATCGGATCGCCATTATAGTGAGCCAGGACACCATCCTGTACTGCCTCGACATTTAACTGGCCCCAGGTGCCGGAAAACTCGCCGCTATCATCAAAGATACCTGTGCAGTGATAGAGCATCGAGAGAGCCTTGTCCACACCGGCTACCAGGGCGTAGGGCCGACGCCGGGCAAACCACTGCACCTCAACCCGCATATCGGCGATTGATATGTTGTCCAGATGTCCATCGGCGATCCGCGGGCTATCTACCCGAAAGACGTACCCCTGCCTGCCTAGTGTCTCCAGCATATGACCCACATTTTCGAAGTACTTGTCGGAATACCACCCCCGACGCATCCGTTCGACATCGAGTTTGAATGTTGTATTGGTTAAACGCCGGCCATTGAAAATACTCACTGGAACCTCCCCCTCTCCTATCAATATCTTGCTCTCACATGATATCGATCTATACTTGCATATGATGCTATACTCGGCAGAAGTACCCGAGTTTGTAACCAAATTCGACTCCAACAGGTAAGTACAGGTTATGGCCAAGACCCAAACTCAAGAGCAGACGACAGATAGCCTCACCGATCTACGTGTGCTGCTGCTGGATGCATTAGTGGCAGCCAGGTATCTTCCTGCCGATGTCCATTGGCGCCCCCACCACAGCGGCGAAGCTGTGTACTTTGCCGATCGTGTCTTTAGTGATGAGCGACCGGCAGTGCTCGTGCTGGTCGATGAGGTAACCGAGGATATCATCTCCGAGTCGGTCAAAAGCAATTTCCGCAGCTATGTTGTCGTGGGAGCCACACTCAACCCCAATGTCGACTTGGGCAAAAGCCGCATCAAACGGCTCAAGAATGCCGAGAATTTGAACGAACACTATTGGGCAACTTTCATCTTAAAAGACGCCATCCTGGTGACGCTCGGCACCCCTCTATCATGGTGCCGGCTAATCGGCGAGATACTCAACGCACACATGCCAACGCCATTTGTGCAACGCCGAATCTGCGCCTACTGCCACGCCTTGAATGGGTATACTGACAGAGCATGCACACAATGCAAGAAACCCCTCATGGCAACCGGACGGCTGGAATAAGGTCGGATCAATCACCCTCATAACGATATAGTTTCGCCAGCCGCCCTTCCCCCGCTCGTTCCATACCGGTTTCACGAATGACGTTAGACTGCAATATCTTTCGTCTAAACTTACGTCTGTCCGGTTTCCCGCCCGATATAGCCTCGCTAACGGACTGCAGTTCCACCAGCGTGAACTCGGGCGGCAGCAGATGAAAAGCCGCAGTGTCCCCAAGGTGAACCCGCAAATATTCCAGCCCAACATTCAGGATGTCAGCATGGTCAAAGGCCAGAGGGGGTAGATCGTGGACAGGATACCACTTCACTTCCGCGGCATCGTCGCCGGCGATCGGCGACAACTGAGCAGAGCGTGCCAGCGCCAGGTAGGCCACGCTGACAACCCTCATTCTCGGGTCGCGGTCAGGCTGCCCGAAGGTGCGGATCTGCGCCAACTGGATGTCCTTCAGTCCTGTCTCCTCATGAAGCTCGCGGCTGGCTGCATCCTCAAGTGACTCGTGATGCTCCACGAATCCTCCGGGCAGCGCCCACATATCTTGAAATGGTGGGTTGCGTCGCCTGATCAGGAGAACATGTAACGCATCAGACTGGAATGTGAGTAGAACCACGTCAATGGCCAGAGCAATTGCCCGATCTGACTTTGTCGTCTTTTTTGAATGTTGCATATCAGCCTTCCTGTTCAAAAGACAACGGGTGAGTATCGCGTCCTGACACTCACCTTACTTCCCCCTCTACCACTCCCCAATCTATTTCCCCAAAGCTGCTTCAATGCTACGAGTTAAAGCTTGATCATAGGAGGTTTCCCCCGGCAAAAATTCGAGGGGTTGCCCATTGATGTATAAGGTAGGAGTACCCTGAACTCCCAGCCCAATGGCCTCAGCATTCACATCATCTATCATCTGAGCTGTCTCAGGTGCGGTAAAACACTGCTTGAATTTCTCGGTATCCAGTCCGACCTCCGGATCGATACCAATGAACTCCTCCAGCACATAGTTACCGCCAATCTGCCAGGCATGATCGATCATCTGCCAGCCTACACCCTGCTCAGCCGCGCAGATGGCCGCCAAAGAAGCCGGCACAGAATAGTCCTGGCCAAAAATGGTTACCGGCTTATAGACCACCCGTAGCCGCCCGTCATGCGCGTACTCACCGATCAGGTTGTTGGTTATCGCAGCCACGTTTCTACAATGCGAACAGTTGAAATCCGAGTATTCAACCAGGGTCACCGGCGCATCCGGTTTACCGATAGCAATCCCAACCGCTCCAGACCGATCAATCTCCTGCGGAAGCCCCGTAAAGTCCCCAGGCGGCTTAGGGCGCAGTGTTAACACTGCGATGACAACTACCACAATCACAGAAACTACGGAGAGGCCCACGATGATCTGCATTTGAGATTGGCGCTGGCGCTTTGCCCGCCTCTCGGCCATCTTCTGCTTCTTGGATTTTTGCTGAGACATATTTTCCTCATGTCAGGCACAGAAATGTAGAAGAATTTCAAACACACAGGTTATAACATTCCAGACACAACACTGCAATCATTTCGATCTCCGCGCCGGGAATGGCCAGGGGATCAACCAGGGTACCTCTTGTTGGTATCGACGGTATGCCTTCCCATAAGCGCGCAGCAACCGACGCTCCTCGAATAGCGATCCAATCACGAGATACAACGTTACACCGACATTGAAAACCAGGAGATTCAACGACATGATCGGAATAAGCCAGAGAATTACCAAAGAGAAAAAATAGAGAGGATGGCGAGAAAACTTGTAAACACCTCTTGCCTGTAAAGCCTCTTCCGGTAAAGGAAGTGAGCCGCCTGAAAAGAACGCATAAACCTGTCGAACACCCGCAAATCGACAGAGATCAACAGAGGATGCTCCCCACAAAAACCCGATCCCTCCTATCCCTTGGATGCCCAACAGCAAGAAAAGATAGGGCGGTGGAACGAGGTATAAGATCTGATCGGGCAGGACAACCATCAGCAGAAGCACCGGCGCAAAACTAATGACCGCAAACAGATTGTAGACAACACGGTACCACCCCTCCACGAACCGCTCGCTGAATGTCATCCGGAGAATTTGCTTCATACCAGAGCCCGCGGTCAGGCTATGCACAACAGCAAAACCCGCCATGGCCAGAAGCATCAAACCGGCATTGTACATAATCATCCCTGAAAGCTGTTTCCAATTTTCCATACGAGAGAGGTAAGACGAGAAAGTGATCAGCAGTCAATATTATAGATTATAGTGAGAAAAACAACTCTGGAGATGATAAAAGAAAATGCCAGCCAATCTCGTACATGTAACCGATCAAGATTTCGAACAAACTGTCCTGGGCGCTAACAAACCCGTGTTGGTCGATTTCTGGGCACCCTGGTGCATGCCTTGCCGGATGATAGCACCGGCCCTGGAACAGATCGCCGGCGAGCGGAACGGGGATATCACCATTGCCAAGTTGAACATCGATGAGAATCCCCTTACCGCGCAGCGATACGGTGTCAAGAGCATCCCTACCATGGTCGTATTTAATGCCGGAGAGCCGGTCGAAGGGACGGTAGGTGCGGTGCCCTATGGCCCCTTGAATGAATGGGTGGACTCACTGTTGACTCGATTAGCCAAGGAAGAGCATAGCTGACCGTCTGTAGCCTGTTTTTCGCACTTTAATTCCGTTCAAAAAGGCTGTTTTCACGAGCCGCCGGAGTGAGTTTACAGTTAACAGTTTATAG
>JAFGLD010000328.1 GCA_016928235.1 Anaerolineae bacterium
ACAGATTAACGGTATTGGTTTCCAACCCAACCTCCCATTGATCGTGCGTCTTGGGCTGCCGGCGACCGGCCTGGATAACACGGTCTATGGTAGTGTGGTTAGCGATGCCTCAGGAAGCTTCGTGGCCCAGTTCACGATGCCCGCAACCTGGCCTGATGGCGCTCCGATCGTTGAGACCAGCCTGGTAGTCGTCATTACAAACGGTGACGGCAATGCGAAGGCCGGCGCTGAGTTTGTCTATGTGCCGGCGACGGTCCAGCAAGCACCTGCGGTGGATGTTTGCTATATCCGGAACACTCTGGCGCCTGCCCTTGGATTGGCTCCCGATCAGCTCGGAGCCTCGGAGTCTGATGTGGTCGATCCGGTTTCGGGTGTTTCTTATTCTGGGTGCGTTTTGCGCTTCGATGTCAGGAGCCAGTCACCCATGGATGTAGTGCGCACAGCTCTAGGCGATCTGGGATGGCGTGAAGATGCGGCCGGATCCACTGATGGTGTCTCTGTCTTTCGCACCGATATCGGCTTGCTCGTAGTACGTGTCAGCGAGGCTAAATGCACGGAGACACAGGAAGATGGAACTTGCCTGGCCGAGAATATCTATTACACCATTTCCATTGGCCATGTCACGGACACGACGTCCCAGTAAATCTGGTATCGAAGGGGTGGCTGGGGAACCAATCCCCAGCTGCCCTGACAAGAAATAGACCGGATTGTGGATTTGTCATGAATCATAATTGCTTTTCACAATTAGAAGATCGGATCCGATATTTTGTCGAAGGATCTATTGTCCAGGATATGCCTCAACAGTTACATCTACAAAAATTGGTGCTCCAATTGGCCAAATCGATGGAAGAACACAGCTTCCACTCGCAGGACGGCCAGATGTTTGTCCCGAATATTTATGGCGTTCGGCTGAACCCTCAGGATCACGATACCCTTCTGGATGAACAGCCCGACATTTCCACCACCTTATCGGTGAAACTTCTTGAGCTGGCCCGTGTTGTGGGGGTATCGTTTACTTCGCCTCCGGAGGTCAGTCTCCAGGTGGATGATGCTTTGTGGCCGCTCCAGGTAGAAGTCAATGCCTGGCATGTGGCAGATCATATGGGCTCGACGCAATCCATGCGCCTGCATCAGATTCAGCAGGCAGAGCAGTGTCCGGTCCCGGATGCAGTTCTCGTGCTGAATGGCCAGCATATCCACATCGAGCAGCCTGTCACCAACCTGGGACGCCATCGGGATAATCACATCATCATCGATGACCCTACAGTCTCTCGTCACCATGCCCAGCTCCGTCTGCGTTTTGGACAGTATGTGTTATTCGATGTAAGCAGCAAGAGTGGTACATCGGTCAACGGCTGCCCGATCCAGGAGGCAACTTTGTGTTCAGGCGACGTGGTCGGGTTGGGCAACACGAACCTGATCTATATTGCAAATGATCTTGTCGACGGCTAAGCGCAAGTGCGATAGTCCGGATAGTAGTTTGACGGTACTGTGAGCAGGTCAGGCTAATCAACAAGCTATAAATTTCATCTGTTTCGAATGTCGCGTGGAACGTGGATTATATAGTAGACTTTATCTGAAATAACTGAGTTATCCATAAGATAAGCCGGTTTACGCATAGCGCGCCTATGATTGGTAAAGTTTACTATCATTCTATGCCGGCATATACTGACATCTATTTTGTGGGAGCATCGGCAATGAGTACCCAACCGGATCTCTATAACAGCGAGGATAGCCCTCATTGGTCATCGACAACGATTGCCATCGTATCTCTTATCTTGCTGATCCTCTTCGGTATAGCAATCTATGCTTTCCGTATTGTTCTTACGCCGCTTATCGTAGGTGCTATTGTTGCCTATATTTTCCGGCCTGTTGTACGGTTTATTCACCAGCGCACAAGGTTACCGTATGGTCTTGCATCCGCCCTGGTATATCTATTGTTGCTGGCCATCCTGATCCCGACCATTATCCTTCTGACACCCTCCCTGGTCATGTTGTTGCAGACATTGCGAGATGAGATCATTCTATTGGTTCAGGGTATCAATGGATTAAGCCCGGATGCAACGATTAAATTTCTGGAATTCGAGTTCAATATCCAGGATCTAATACGTGAGTTCAATACACTTTTGAGCAACCTTGCTCGCACAGTGGCATCGCAGTCGTTTGATCTCATCCGCAACGTGGCAGAAATTACTCTCCTGACCGTCTTTACTGTCCTGATCAGCTTCTACCTGACTTGTGATGCCGATAAGGTCGTCCAGTGGCTTGAAGGGTTGGTGCCTCGTCATTACAAGCGAGATACTCAGTTACTCATCCGTGAGATCGATCAGGTATGGAAGGCTTTTTTTCGTGGACAGATTATTCTGTCAATGGTTGTGACAGCCATCTTGACGGTTGTCTGTTCGCTTCTGGGACTTCCCTACCCATTGTTATTAGGTATTTGGGGAGGGATGCTCGAATTTTTGCCGAGCATTGGGAATGTGATCTGGGGATTAACAGTCGTGTTGACTGCGCTGTTCCATGGCTCAACGTATTTGCCGGTCTCGAACACAACGTTTGCGTTAATCGTTGTAATTGCCTATGTGGCGTTTGCTCAAGTCGATATCAATATCCTCATCCCTAATATTATCGGTAAGCATGTCAGGTTGCATCCCATGGTGGTCATTCTTGGCGTCATCATTGGGATCAATATCGGCGGTTTTTTAGGGGTGGCGCTGGCTGCTCCTACAATAGCATCGCTCAGGATCATTGGGCGCTACATTTATGCCAAGCTCTTTCGCATGTATCCTTTCCCGATGGTTGGCCCGCCTTCAGCACCCTGGAGAGAGCGGCTGGCCATGCAGTCGGAGCCGGCGGCATCACCGGACGCATCCCCAGATGATGAAGAAGCGAGTGAACAACAGACTGTGAACGCTGTCGAATCATGACAATGACGACAATTCATTCTATAGGGGTTGCTTGTTCTCCGTAATCCACCTCTAATAGGCCAACAAGAGCCTGTAAACAGTTCAAAACCTCGGCCGGGCGCATCCCTTCAGATCGGTGGATGACGATCCGGCTGTTGTGTTGAGACAGTACGTCCTCTACAAAGCTGGTGGCTGTCAGCAAGATCACAGGGATGTCGATCAGTGTGGGATCTTGGCTCATCTTCGCAAGGACTTCGAACCCATCGACCTCCGGCATGATCAGATCGAGCAGCACGAGGTCTGGACGATGTGCGCGCATGGTCGCCAGCCCATCTTTCCCATCGTAGGCAAAGCGTATTTTGAAGGTTTTTCCACTGGCCTGCAAAACGCGATCGATCAGCCGGCAGAACCCACGGTCGTCATCGATGATCAATATATCATCGATCTGCCCCAGGCGATTGGCCTCATTCAGCAGGTCTTTGGGAGTGATCGGCTTGGTCAGGCAAGCTGCCACCTTCAGACTATCAGCCATCCAGGCCTGGCTGGGCAGCGAGCACTCGATGAATGGAACGGGCACAGTTGCATGGTCGACGGCGTCAAAGTGTTTTCCGGGAGATACATTGCAGATCACAGCCTGGGGATGGTGGATCTCAATTTCTTCGAAAAGCTGTTTGGGATCGCCTACCTGGACAATGTCGTATCCCGGTATGTGCCGCTCGATAGTTGTTGCCACCCCCGGATCCGGATCGACAACCAGGATACATGGATGGAATTCCGGCCACGACATTTCTACTGGGCGAGCACTCGGGACATCACTTTCCGCGCGAGAATCGGGAAGGGGCAGGGTGAACGCAAATATTGAGCCAATTCCGTTCCGGCTCTCGACCCAGATGCGCCCCCCATGAGCTTCGACAAATCGCTTGCAGATTGCCAGGCCAAGTCCGGCGCCATCGTGCCGGCGCCGCAGCGAGTGATCGACCTGGTAGAATTCCTCGAAGATGTGCGTGAGTTTGTCGGCGGGGATACCTGCCCCAGTATCGCTGACTGTGATGAGCACCTCTTTAGGAGACAGCTCAGCGATCAATGTTACCTCTCCCTCTATTGTGAATCGCTGTGCATTGCTGAGCAGGTTAAGCAAGATCTGGCGGATGCGCGTGCGGTCAATGTCCAGCACGGGTAAATCGTCAGGGATGGCGACTTTGAATGCAACCGATTTTCCTCTGAAGAGACCTTCTGCTATCTCTGCGGCGTTGTGCAGGAGTGTTCCCAGGGCAGTTTGCTCTTTGTTGAGGCTGAAGCCTACGAAGTCGATGCGTGAGAGGTCGAGGATATCATTGATCATCTCAGACAAATGGCGGCTGCTTCGGTAGATGTGGTAGATGTCCTGGCGGAGTGGAGGTGTCCAGTTAATCTCCTCATAAATTTCGGGCGAGAAGTACATGACTTCGCTAAAGCCCAGGATCAGGTTCAAGGGAGTACGCAGCTCGTGGCTGACATTAGCCGCAAATTGCTCCTTCATATGCCGGGCTTCTTCGGCTTGCTTGCGGGCAAAGTAAAGCTCGCGCTGCGTTCGACGCTGGGTTGCGTAAGCCAGCTCCAGTGATTTAACCATCCGATTGAGATCTCCCTGCCGATCCCGCGCCAGTTCCAGCATCTCATCCGCTCGCTGCTGCATCGTCCAGGCCCATTGCAAGGCAGTATATAGTGTGCTCGAGATCATCCAGGCTAACAAAACGCAGACTGTCAACAGGAGCAGGTAAGTCCACATTGAGCAGGGGAGGGAGGATGAAATGATGGGGTGCCAGACAGCTACCAGGCCAATGACAGATGCCACGATCAGATGACTGCATGGAATGAGCAATGAGCTGACCAGGATCAAGGGTAGAACCAGGAAAGCCGGCCAGGAGATACCGGACCAAATCATGGCGATAGCCAGCCCCAGTGTCGTGCCCCAGACCAGCAGATGGCGTTCCAGTGCCGGATATCCGGCAGCCAGTTTGCGCGTAATCAAACCCAGGAGCAGGAACCCTCCCCACATCCAGAATGCCATAGTAGGGAAATCTTCCTGGGTCAGATCGAGCCACATCAGCAGGCCGCTTATACATATTAGTAGAATGGCCGAACGTTCTGATAACCGTGAACGCAGCTCTTCAAAATTGCGCTTGCTGCCCTGTGTAACAGACATAGATCTCACTCTCAATGCATAACTGTCCGGAAATTTGCCTGGGATCGGAAAGACTCCGCGATCACCTTGGGCGAATGAAGAATGATGGCGATTGTGTTACACAACACCTAAATCATGCAAGGCATTCAGGATGCCATCTCGTTGTATCGGTTTAGGTAGGAAAAGTGAGGCTCCCAATGAATAGGCCAGCTCGGGATCGTTGAATACAGAGCAGATGATGACCGGAATCGAGGTAGTTTGCGGGTAAGTATGGAGCGTCTGGAGCACCTCCCATCCGTCTTTCTGGGGCATCATTACGTCGAGCAGGATGGCGTCAGGGATGATGTCCTGGGCTACCCGTAGGCCTTCCTCCCCGGAAGTAGCCGATATGACGCGACAGGCGTGGCTGGACAGATAACGGCCAACCAGGTCGACCAAGCCTTCATTATCATCGATGACCAGAATAGTCGGCCCATGCCCAACCATGACGACGGAGATGACGCGCCTGTTTGCTGCATCGTCTTCCTGCTTGAGCGACCAACCCAGACGATCGAGCAGTTGAGAGACAACCAGGTTGGAAACCATATCTTGCCCAGCCTCAGCTGTTGGGGTGTAGCACAGACAAAGGTGCATGCCTGTCTGGGTGTTTTCGAATGATGTTGTCAGGCGTCCTGGTGTGGCTTGTTGAATAGCATGGCTGAGAATACTGGTAAGAACCTGTTGAGCGATGACTTCATCGGTTTGGATAACAATGTTCTCTGCCATTGTCGTGCTCTCCAGTTCGATATTTCGCTGGAGGGCCAATTGTCGGACGGCATTCTGAGTGCGCAGCAAAACAGCTTGCATGTCGATGATGTCAGGATGCAGATCAAGGCGTTCTACTTCAGCCTCGATGGACGAAAGCTGATCGGCTCTTGGTTCTTGAGACAGATCTCCTGCGTATCGATCCCACAAGATGGCAGCAATACTCTCCTCACCATGCCGGAGGTCACGATAGGCCTGCCGGAGAGAGATTCCCAGCTCATGCGCAGCTTCTTGCACTGTCAAGCCTTCTACATAGCGGAAGTGGAGGAGACTGTGCAGCCGGGCGTGTGGGGCACGGAAGGTTACACCTGGGCCTGGACTGAGGGTTTCGATTGCGGTCAGGGTTTCCCTCCGTAACCGCTGCGCGGGGGACTCGTTAATGCCCAAATTAGTACCCTGGGCCAGTGGATGTCGCTGCAGGTACGGAAAATCATAGAGATGCTCTAATATCTGCTTGACTTGTTCGATGAAACGATCAGGTACACCCGCGCTATGTGGCTCTCTGGCTTCGGACATGAATCGACCCTCCACTGGTTGGTGATAGTAGACTTTATCGGCAACAGTGTGACTCAGTCATCTTCGATAAAGTCTATTGGCATCATCACGGCTATCTTTAGCTTGCAGCGCATCATCATGGAATGTCTGTTAGCACGACTTTGTCGTGACGTCTGTTTGCAGTTTACCACATCTCCATCTGCTATTTACTTGCTTGTGTTGGCATGATGCCACAATGTCATGTCCCTGTCACCTTCCTGGCAAAATCATGTAGACGATGGCAGGGTTGGTCATTTATGATAAAGACAGTCCCACTCTGGGTAAGATTTGTTTCAACATCGCAAGACTGTTTATTCTCATATTCTGACTTTTTTGCTCGATTAAGTTTGTGATAGTACTTGGGATTATTCCATCTATCTTGTTCCCCATCCCCAAAATCCCCTCCCTGCCAGCTGAAACAGGGAGGGGAGGGATGAGGGGAAGCGATTTCACCCGATACTCCGGTTTGCTGCCGCGACCTACACAGAGGTGCCGAGGCCCTGTGAAACCCAATGATTTCCAAAACGCGAAACTATGATATGATGAGAAGTTGTGGGGGAAGCCTTACCACAAAAAGGCTACAAGTCATTTTCTTCAAAAACTTTCCAGCATCACCACAGCAATTATCATTTGTCATTGACTGATAAGCCAATTGTCTGGCGGCAAAAGCCAAATTTGCTTGTTTATGCCGGAGAAAGATATCTTCTCAATCATTAATGGAGCGCCCACCAAGACACCAGGTTTTTTGCGTCTGACTTATTGTTTTCGGTGAGACAAAAATCCGGGTTCTTTCGTCTCGACATGTCCCCGGTTTGTTGAGAAGATACCGTGAAAGGGGGTGAGGGCAACAGGGAAAAAGAGGATTTATGGGCGGCCTTATAGAGGCTGGAAACATCATGACAACATCGGATTGTCAATTTGGATGTGAAATCCACCACATATTTGCAGAGGAGAAGTAGAAAATGAGTAAAAGATTGATTCCTGCCTTGCTGGTTTGTATGCTGTTGCTGGTGGCCTGCGGTCAGGCTGCAACTACCCAGGCTCCAGTAGAAAAAACAGAAGCCCCAGCAGAAGAGACTGAAGCCCCAGTAGAAGAGACTGAAGCCCCAGGTGTACAGGTCGAGGTCTTTAGCTGGTGGACAGGCGGTGGCGAGGCCGCTGGTCTGGATGAGATGATTAAAGTCTTCGGCGCGGCTAATGCCGACATCGAATTTGTCAATTCGGCAGTTGCCGGCGGTGCCGGCACTAACGCTCGCGCTGTTCTGGCCAGCAGGTTGGCAGCCGGTGATCCGCCCGATTCATGGCAGGCACACGCTGGTCAGGAGATCATCGGTACATATGTTGCCGGTGCCCAGATCGAACCGCTGAATGATTTGTACGAGTCTGAAGGTTGGATGGATGTGCTGCCCGATACACTCATTCCGCTCATCTCTGAGGGTGACAACATCTACTCGGTACCGGTGAACATTCACCGCGCCAATGTGATGTGGTATAACCCGACTGTTGTCGCCGATGCAGGCGTGGAAATCCCCACGACCTGGGACGAGTTCTTCACGGCCTGTGAGTCGATTGAAGCCGCCGACAAGATCTGCCTGTCGATGGGCGAGCAGTGGACGGCGATGCACTTGATGGAAGTGGTTCTTTTAGGAGAGCTTGGAGCTGATGCCTACAATGGCCTCTGGGATGGGACAACTGACTGGGGTAGCGATGAAGTTACAGCGGCCCTGGAGACCTTCAACGAGGTCCTCGGACATGTTAACAGTGATGCTTCGACACTGACCTGGCAGGACGCCGCTCAGCTTGTTGCCAATGGTGATGCAGCCTTCAATATTATGGGGGACTGGGTCGATGGTTATTTCTCCGGCGATACAACGGGTGGTAACCTGGGTCTGGTTCCGGGTGAAGGTTACGGATGGGCACCGCCTCCGGGCACCGATGGTGTCTTCCAGTTCCTGTCTGACAGCTTTGTGCTGGCAAGTGGCGCGCCGCATCCCGATGCTGCTCTGGCATGGCTGAAGGTCTGCGGATCGAAGGAAGGCCAGGAAGCTTTCAACCCGGTCAAGGGCTCGATTTGTGCTCGTACCGATTGTGATGCCGATCTGTTCAATGTGTATCTGCAGTCGGCGATGGAAGATTGGGCTACCGATATCGTAGTGGGCAGCCTGACTCATGGTGTGACAGCTAATGACTCTTTCAAGGACGAGATCAATACTGCTCTTGGTCTGTTCATGGGAGATCTGGATGTGGCGGCTTTCCAGGAAGCCCTGGTTGCTGCTTGTTCATCGGCTGGGCCTTGCCAATAATATAAAGGAAACTCCTTAAACTCAAGGAGTAACAAGTAATGGCGAATGGGCGGTGAAACGCTCCATTTGGCCGGAAATGTGCCCACCTTGTCTGCATCGTTGTTGGCTTGCACAAGGTGGGCACCGTCCGGAGTTGAGCAGATGTCGGCATCGAATTCCTGCGTGACATCTGGCTACTACAGTTCAGTATTTTCGAGGAAGAACTACAATGAGCGCCATCAGTGACCGGAATGTGCCATCCGGGCTTCCGCCGTCAGACCGAAGCCGGCCCCACGCTCCCAGACAGGGGAGACGCTTAGCTTTCACGATCGATCGGATCTTATCTGTTTTGATCGTGTTGCCGTCTATTCTGGCGATATCAATCTTTGTCTATGGATTTATAGCCTGGTCGGTACGGGTCTCATTGAGCGCCTGGACAAAGGGGCTGATCCCTAACTATACCTACAGCGGCTTGACCCGGTATATCGAGCTACTCAGCGACCGCCGGTTTGGCATCGATATGCGTAATACGGCTATTTTTACATCATTATTCTTAGTCGTTTGCCTGATCGTTGGACTGTTACTGGCCATCCTGCTCGATCAACGTTTGAAGGGTGAAGGCTTCTTTCGCAGTATCTTCCTGTTCCCAATGGCCCTTTCATTTATCGTGACGGGTGTGGCCTGGCGTTGGTTGATGAACCCGGCCACAGGTACCCGGATTAGCGGTTTGAATTTGCTGTTCGATCAGCTGGGATTAGACTTTTTGATTAGCCGATGGCATACTACTCCACCACCTTGGGGCATTGCCTTTGTCGTCATCCCGGCAGTGTGGCAGATGTCGGGGTTTACCATGGCGATGTACCTGGCTGGACTGCGCGGCATCTCTGACGATCTTCGTGAGGCAGCCCGAGTGGATGGCGCTAACGAGTTTCAACTCTACCGTTACATTATTCTCCCGCAGCTTCAATCAGTGACACTCAGTGCTGTGATTGTACTGGGACATACATCCCTGAAGATCTTCGACTTGATCGTTGCCATCTCCCAAAATGACATCAAGTTGGATGTGCCGGCTGTCTACATGTGGCGGACCACTTTTGATGGGAGCAATTACTCGCGAGGAGCAGCTATCGGGATTGTTATGCTGATAACCGTAGCGGTGTTGATTGTGCCTTATCTGATCTCCAGTATGCGGTCGCAGGAGGCCAAGCTATGACTTTTGCGCGACGGTTTTCCCGTATTGTGCTCTATGCGCTGCTCATCCTGTTATCTGTCAGCTATTTGTTACCGATTTATCTGATGCTGGTTACCGGGCTCAAGCCCTTCGCTGAAGTTAATCTACAAACCATGTGGCAGTTGCCGAACCGGATTGCCTTCGATAATTTCCTGGAGGCGTTCGATAAGCTGTGGCCGCACCTGCGTAACAGTCTGTTTATGGTGCTCCCGGCAGCCCTTATCTCGTCGATGATCGGCTCAGTTAACGGATATATCTTCTCAAAGTGGAAGTTCCGAGGCGCAGATCTGATCTTTACCCTGATCCTTTTTGGTATGTTTATTCCCTACCAAAGCATCCTGATCCCGTTGGTGCAGTTCATGCAGTTTATTCATTTGCGAGGCACACTTCCCGGCTTGATCCTGGTTCATATCATTTACGGTATCCCTATTACCTCGCTGATCTTCCGTAACTATTATGCCCAGATATCGACCGAGATATTGGAGGCCGGTCGCATCGACGGAGCCGGGCTAATCGGCTTGTATCGATGGATTATGTTTCCGCTCTCGATTCCCGGTTTTGTCGTCGTGCTGATCTGGCAGTTTACCCAGGCTTATAATGATTTTCTGTTTGCTGTTATCCTGACCAACACTGCCCAATGGCCGGTCACAGTAGCACTCAATAACATGGCAGGCAGTCAGATCGTCCAGTGGAACGTACAGATGGCAGGGGCTTTGCTGGCAGCTCTCCCGACCTTATTAGTTTACATCTTGTTAGGGCGCTTCTTCGTGCGAGGGTTGATGGCAGGTGCCCTGAAGGGCTGAGCAACACCGCGCGTTGGGAGTAGGGTAGGCGGCCGGCGAGTTACCTCCAGTTGCTTGTCCTGTAGGTGATGGAAACTAAAGTTCACCTGTCAATGTAAAAACTTATCTTCTCAATATCTTGGGGTAGTTCTTGGTTTTTTGACTGTCGACCTGTGATTTGCGCCTAAAAACTGATCCCTGCTCACCAAGAATTAGCTTGAAGTTACCCCCGGATTATTGAGAAGATATGCTGGCACCGTGGGGGTAAGGTCAAACAGCGCTCCTTATACACGCTATTGCTGCCATACTGCTGCTATACTGCTGCTATACTCCTGCCATACTCCTGGTCTCCCCACTCCGTGTCCTGTCCCCTTCCGCCCATCCTGGGTATCTTTTCAATCATTCGAGGAACAATGTCTCTGTCACGACTTTTTTACGCATAAAAAGGTCTTGAAGAATGTGACTCTCCCCCTTTTTATTGAGAAGATACTTTAAAAACTTGATTATCGAGTAACAACGAGCAGCTTATCTTCTGAACAGTGACTCCGATTCTAGCAGTTTGCCAAACTTAAAATGTCGGATTGTTAAGCCTCGATCTGCTGGTCACATTGTCCATAGCGCAAACACCGATCCGGATAACACTGCCGGCTGCATTCCGGCGCTGCGTATTCTTCAGAACGCCGCATGTCTGTCTTGGATTGCATCGGCAAGCGCATCCAGCTCAGTAAAGACCTCGTCTCGTGGGTGGCCTTTGCACAGCACAGTGCCGAGTATTTCCACTTTCAGGTTGGGTATCAAGCCGGCGATCTGCTCCGCGGCCTTGGTCCCCCAGCCATAAGATCCAATGACGGCCGCGAATTTTAGCTTGGGGCGCAAGGCATTGGCCAGATGAACGGCTGAGACCACATTGGGATGCGGCCCCGCGTGAACTGTCGGTGTGCCGATCACGACCGTTGCCGCGTCGACGAGCGCCATGGCCAGCTTGCCGATATCGGTGGACGACAGCTCGAATTTCTGAACCGTGATGCCTCTCTCAACCAAAGCATCAACCAGGTAGTCTACCATGATCTCCGTGCTGCCGTGCATAGAGATATACGGAATAACAACAAGATTCGAGACCCGGTCGGACACCCAATCCTCATAGGCTGACAGGATATGTTCAGGGCGGTCATAAATCGGCCCATGACTGGGCGCGATTAAGTCAAAGTCGATCTCTTGCATCTTCTTCAGATTATTCTGAATCGGCTTGCGAAACGGCATCATGATTTCGGCATAGTAACGCTTGGCTGCCTCGATGATATGTGGCGCGTCCCCGGCATACATGTCGGACATCGCCATGTGCGAACCGAAGAAATCGCAGGAAAAGACAATGCGATCTTCCGGGAGGTAAGTCACCATCGTCTCCGGCCAATGCACCCAGGGAGTATAGATGAACTGAAGCGTTTTATCACCCAGGGAAAGGGTCTCTCCATCTTCGACGGTCTTGACGCGCTCAGGTGGGATATCAAGATGATCGATCAGCAGGCCCTTGGCCTTTGTGGAACACACAAGGACGGCCTGGCTGTACATGTCGAGAATAAGCGGAAGGGTTCCGGAGTGATCTTGCTCCGCGTGCTGGGAGATGATGTAGTCGATGGTCTCCACGCCGGCCAGTTGGCCTGTCAGGATATCGGCCATTGCCGGATCAACCGCATCGATGAGGGCCGTCTTTTCCGACCCTTGAACCAGATAGGCATTGTAGCTGGTTCCGTCCGGCAGTGGGATCAGCGAATCAAACAATCGACGATTCCAATCCACGGCTCCGATTAGTTGAACGCCATCGCAAATAGCTCTTGGTTTCATTTGTTGTGTCTCCTTAATGATGATGTGAGGTACATGAATAGCAGACGAGCACAGGTCGGGCGACCGTGGGTCGCCCCTACGAATGCCGGCCGCCTTTTGCCAGCTTCAGGATATCCTTGCGGTCTGTGTATATCTTTACCAGCTTGCCATCCTGCATCTGTAGAACACGATCCACGTATTCACACATCCGCAAGTCGTGGGTGACCATGATTCCGGCTCGGTTTTGTTCGTGGATCAGCCCTGCGAAGGTCTCGACAACCTGATAGGCACGCTCGGTATCCAGGCTGGCGGTCGGCTCATCGGCCAACACGAGGCTTGGGCTATGGATCAGCGCGCGCGCAATTGCCACGCGCTGTTGCTGACCGCCGGACATCTGCCCTGGAAGGTTATTCAGGCGCTCTCCCAGCCCTAGCCGGGCCAGCAGCTCGCGAGCCCGCATTCTGCCGGCCCGGTCGAGCTTTTTGTTCAATCGCAGCATCAATTCCACATTTTCCACCGCTGTCAGATAAGGAACCAGGTTGTTGGCCTGAAATGTGAACCCGATCTTCTCCCGTCGCAGAGCAACGCGGGCGACATCGCTCATCGTGGCCAGGTCTTGCCCGTCGAGCAGGATTTGACCCGAACTGGGCTGCAAAAGCGCGGCCAGTATGGAAAGCATCGTGGTCTTTCCTGATCCGCTGGGCCCGACGAGGGCAACAAACTCACCGGCTGCAATTTGCAGAGAGACATCATCGACCGCTTTGATAATGCCGGAATCGCTGTTGTAAGTTTTGATAACGGATTGGGTTTCAAGCGCGTAAGCTGTCATGACGATAATCCCAGTGCTTTGAGCGGCTCGATCTTGACCGCGTACCGGATGGAAACAAGCCCGCCTAACGGCCCGATGAGTACCAGGGCGATGATCGCAACCGCCGCGGATGTGCCGTTAAACACAATTGGGATGGTGGGTGGAAAGAACAGCGAAAGCAGGAAGGTCAGTAGCCCGCCGACGGCAACACCGATGACCGTGACCACCACGATCTGGATCACAGCAGCCGTTGCCACAATCGGGTTAGATGTACCGATGGCTTTGAGAACCCCGATCTGGGGCACCTTCTGCAAAATCTGGATCTGGAAGAACCCCCCAATAACCAGAATGCCGATGAACAGGGTGAAGCCTCCCTGGGTGTTGAGTGTGCTTTGCTGGGCCGAATACCCGGGCAGCGCCTGGATGACTTCATCGATGGTCGCAGCATCGACTTTCTCGACCTGTCTGGTGAGCAGCGATCTGACCTGCTCTACCTGGGAGGGATCGGTCAGCTTGACCAGTATCACATTGGCTACCGGGTCTGATGAAACGCCTATCTCCGCCTCGGATTTCGGGCGGACGGTGTCCCAGGTATTAAAAGGCACGAAAACGGAAGGCTGTAAGGCATATTGCTGACCGCCGGTGATGCCCACCACGCGCAGCTTGTAGAATTCATCATCGGTGCCCTGGGTCACTCGTAGAGTCAGCATATCACCGATAGCCAGTTTGCTCCGCAGCGCGGTATTCCGATCGATGATTGCTTCCTTGGCCTGGCTGGTGCCAAGCTGCTGACCCTCTTCCACCGGCGGCTCGCCGGGCCGGCCCGGCTCCACGCCCAACAGTGCCACTTTTAAGGATGAATTATCGGCCGGCACGATCAGATTGGCATTGGTGGTGCCGAGCATCCCGGCGTTATCGACGCCGTCTACGCGACGCACGGACAACAGGCGATTGCGCCCCAGGCGGCTGGCCTGGATCAGAAAATCGGATTTCGCCTGAAAGACGACCAACTCGGCGTCTAATTTTGAGATGTACTCGCGGTTCCCATTGCCTAGCCCCTCGCCGAGCGCGGCAATGAACAGCACCAGGAGTGTGATCAGGGCGATCACCAGGCTGACCAGCAAGAAGCGGCCACGGTTCCGCCAGACTTCTTTCAATGCCAGATAACTTGAAATTGATAGCATGGCTTCGTTCCTCGCTCCTAAAGCTTGCTCAGCTGACACCAGGACCAACCGGCCCATCGAAGGACTTACCCCACTCTGTTGACAGCACGCCACTGAGCAGTAAATCCAGAGGGGGATGGTCAGCGATATGCTCATAGTAATATGGCATCTTAACTTTCCCGTCTGTGCCGATGATGAAAGTGCCGGACATCTGCATGGCATCCTGCCCCGGAGGTGGCAGTTCTACCTCATACCCCTTCTTGCGCGATCGGGATATCGCCGACCAGACC
This sequence comes from Anaerolineae bacterium, assembly GCA_016928235.1. Taxonomy (GTDB): domain Bacteria; phylum Chloroflexota; class Anaerolineae; order Aggregatilineales; family UBA3940; genus JAFGMS01. The sequence goes on from JAFGLD010000328.1 coordinate 14,786, forward strand.
TTCGGGTTTAGGAAGGTTTGGAACAGATTGCCGGGCTCCAAACCGTAGGCCCGGTAGGCCTTCCTCTCCGGATCAGCCAGGCACAATAAGCCTGGCGCAAACTGCTCAGCAAATTCGGCGGAGGTCTCTGGCGTGCCCTGCATCACGACCGCGATGTTTAATCCGGCCTGAGCAATCCGTTCTTTCCCGGCCACCAGCTCGTCGAGCATCTCTTTACACTGGGGGCAGCCGAAATGCCGCGTGAAAGCAAGCAGCAGCGGCTGCTTTATCCACAGGCTGGAAAGCTGAACCGGTTCTCCCGATGTGTTCATCAGGGTCAGATCAGGGGCGCTATGGTTGAATCCAATTTGCTTGTTCTTTGCCATGTTTTCTCCACTTAAACAAAGAGAATACATTGATTTAGACTTTTCGGGTTGAGATGATTTTGGACCATTGTTGTTGTTTTCTTGTTCTGACGCAAAAGGCCAATACCTTTGCCAACCCCGTCATTCCCGCGAAAGCGGGAATCCACCTATCACGCTCGATGACTCCTACTTGCACAAATGACACTTGAGTACATCAATTGGCGACTATGTCGAAGGTTTCATTCTCGATCTTCCAGCGTGTCTTCCCCCCATCAGATCCCAGGCCTGAAGCTTTCACCGTCACGCTCGATCAGTCGCACTCGACGTTCGAGCTTACTGCGGGGGATTAACACCAAGCGGCCACATGACCCACACCTCAGACCAATATCTGCACCCAGCCGGTAAATGTGCCAGCTATTTGCCCCACAAGCATGCGGCTTTTTGAGTGTCAGGATATCATTCAGTTGAAGATCGAGCGCCATCGTTGATGCCACATCCTATATTCGTAGCGGGCTGTAGTCCACCGCGTTATCGTCCAGATCCAGCGTCTCTCCGATGTAATTGCTGGTTGTTTGGGGGCTGGCATGACCTAACATTAGCTGCACCTGTTCGATAGTCGCTCCACCTCGTCGGGCCAGCAGAGCCGCCGTCCTCCGCAAGTCGTGCGGCTTGACGGGCGGCAAAGCAGTCATAGCTGTGTAAGCATTGATGAGCTTGTAGATTGCGTGAGGCGTCAACCCTGCCCGCCGAGTCAGCACCCGCCCATCCTTTGTGATCGGCACGAAAACATGATGTGTCAGATCGGCCATATCCAACCCGGCTCCCTTGCCCCAATCGTTGAGCAAACGCCAGAGCCACACTGGCAGCTTCAACGTCCGGATACGACCATGCTTCCCTTTTAAGTTCGCTATCACCTTGTGCCCGTCAATCTCAGTGATGTGCTCCCAGGTCAACGTGCAAACCTCGGAACGCCGCAGTCCCAGCGTAAGCAATAGCCCTAGGATAGCCGAATCGCGAATCCCTTTGATAGTGTCCTTTCCCGGTGCATTGAGCAGCAAACGAGCCTGCTGCGCCGTCAAACGCCTCCCCTGGACCTCGCCCCGAACCTGCGGCGCCTTCACCAGATCGAGTTGGGGCAGCCCTGGCGCCAGGCTAGGTTCGAGCGCAGCAGCCGTGCGCAGCATCCCCTTGATCGTATTGATGTGAGCCTGCACCGAGCGAGGCGATAGATTCTGATCTTCGCGCAGGTAGGCAACATACTGCTTCAGATGCGTTACGAATGACGCAGGCTGCTGGGCATCTCGCCACTCAAGAAAGGCGTTCAACCGGCTGGCATAGGCGCGTTGGGTATTTGGAGACATACCGGCAACATAGGTTGCCACTGCCTGCTCAAGCAAGGGTGATTGTTGCGGAAATTTGACAATGGACTGTTGTACATCATCGGACATATCAGTAACCTTGGCGTTTTGTGCCTGGAAGTAGCGTTTGCCATTATGCTTATCCTTTTATACTATAAGTCATGATATTAAGCAATATAGCTACTTACCATTGAGCATAATGCAAAGGCGCTAAAATCGCAACACCTTGCCGTCTTTGCCCGCTAATGGCACCCACCAGAGTAAAATGACATGAGCGCCATCTAGCGTGGTCCTGGTAACGAAGATCAGCCAGTTGTGACCCTGGGGAGCTTGAGTTGTACTGTTGTGTACTTGCCCGGTGAACTGGTGATTGCCAATTGCCCCTCGTGCAGCTCCGCTAGATCCCGTGCAATTGTTAGGCCCAGACCCGATCCCTGCTGCTCGTACAATTTGCGTTGGAACTGCATATAGGCCCCTATTCCGGTGATCTGATCGGTGGTCATGCCCCGTCCATGATCGGTTATCGATAGGAGCCAGGCGTTACTGCTTAACGATGCTTTGACTTGCACGGGGGTTCCAGATTCAGAGAACTTGAAGGCATTGTCCAACAGTTCTCGCAGGATTTTCTGTAAGTTTACCTCGGCAATCCGAACCGGCGAATTGACCAGGTTGAGGATCAAATCAGCTTCCCGATCATCATCACTGGCTCTGCGTAGGGCCATCTGCTGGGTTACTTCGGCAGGAGAGACAGTATCGCCCTCCATGATGACATCGCCCTGACCTGCCGGATCGACTTTGGCAAGCTCAAGTTGAGCGTACAGCAAATAATTCTCGATCTGCCGATGCAGCCGGGTAGCCGCCTGCCCAACCTTGATCCCGATATCGCGCAGTTCATCGAGGCTCAAGGTATCAGTATCATCAGCAAGAATAGATGAATAGCCAAGAATGCTGGCTAATGGTGTCCGCAACTCATGCGGCAGAGCGTGAACGATCCCCTCCCGCAGCTCAGACATCTGTTGTTGATATCTGTCACGCATCGATTCTTGCTTGTTGAGGCGCGTGTTGATGGCCGTCAACAAATCCTGGGGAGAACATGGCTTAGTGATATAATCGTCGGCGCCAAGCTCCATGCTTCGACGCATATCTGACCAATCTTCTATGGCGGTCAGGAAAATGAACGGGATGGCAGCCGTTACCGGATCATCGCTCAGTTGAAGCAGAACACCATAGCCATCCAGCTTTGGCATCACAATGTCGCAGATGATAACATCAGGCAAATGCAGCCTTGCCATCTGGACACCCACCAGCCCATTCTCTGCCCCAATGACATCGAAATGATGGTACTGGAGGATGCGGACAATGGCTTCCAAAATAGGGAGTTCGTCTTCGATCACAAGCACAGTTGTCATGATGTTCCCTCATAGGTCAATTTCTAGCACTAGTTGAGAAGAAATACAAATGAAAGTCAACGATGACATCAGGAAGCTCGGCGAGTTCTTCGCAGGCGGGTAAGACAATGCAGTGACAAATGACCAATCATTTCTTGAGAGAGCCGGATTAGCCCCGGAGAAAGTTTGGCATACAATAGAAACATGAATACTCGCCCATCATTTCTTGCTCCCCTAACCACCTTTTACCTGCTCGTCCCAGTACCCTTCTTTGCCTTTGGTTGGCTTCGATACCCTTTTGACTGGCTCACAGCAGCCATTGCGATACTAGGAATGGGAGTTACCGCTTGTGTGCTGGTACCGGCCAGTCGGCAGGCTTCTTGGGACAAGCTCAAGCCATTGTTACGTTCGTTCTGGCCGGCCCTTCTGTTGATCCTGATCTGGACAGGTCTCTCGGGAATCGGTGGCTTTGGCCTGCAAAACGGCGATTACAAATCGCACAATGCGCTGTTGAAGACATTGATTTTTGATGCCTGGCCGTTGCGAATCACATTTGAGGGAGAGGTTGTCAATATCGTCTATTATGTCGGCTACTATTTGCCGGCAGCAGCCTTCGGCAAACTGTTCGGCTGGACGGCAGCCAACATCTTTATCTTTATCTGGGCATTGGCAGGTGTATGGCTATCATTTTCATGGTTCCGGCGCATAGGTGGCAATTCCAGAGAGGAACAATGTTGGTGGAAGCTGCTGTTGGGAGCGCTGGTTTTCTGCATAGCCAGCGGTATGGATGTGATCGGCTATTATGGTTACCAAACCAATCCTTTCGAGTGGGGCGAACACATCGAGCACTGGGCGGATGTCGTCCAATACACATCACAAACAGCGTTGCTCTACTGGGTACCTCAACACACACTGGCAGCCTGGCTGGTGGCCGGGCTGACCTATGACTGTCTCGACGATGCGCACAGCTTTCGCTATCTGGGGTTGGCAATCGCCGCCAGCGTGCTATGGAGCCCCTTTGGGATGGCAGGCATTGCGCCATACCTGCTTGGGCTGCTGATCGTATTCGTTTGGAAAAAACAGTTTCGGGCTCTGTTTGAATTTTCCTCTTTACCCTTAAATATTGCCTCACTCTGGCTGGCGGCAACGCACTTACTCTATATCTCATCGAACCAATACGATTTCCCCAGTGGTCTGCTTTGGAACCTGGTCCAGGATCGCAGTAAATATGTATCAACCCTGGTAGTGTTTTGGCTGTTAGAGTTCGTTCTGTTGACAGGGGTATTGGTATGGCTGGCATATGAGATCAGACGCCATGAGAACGGTGCTTCAAAAATGCAATGGGGTGTATTGGCACTGGCCAGCCTGGTATTGATGGTATTGCCGCTTTTCAAGATGGGCTATAGCAACGACATTGTCATGCGTGGCTCGATCCCTTCTCTGCTCGTCCTGTGGGCCTTTGCAACGCGCGTACTGCTGGACGCAACACAGCATCTGAAGCATCGACGCGTGGCGCTGCCATTTGCTCTGCTGGTGCTCTTTTTGCTCATAGGAAGTTACACGAGCTTTTCAGAAATCGGACGCTCGGTATACCGGATGAGATTGGGGCCACCTGCACTCGGCACCGTAAAGCCAATGGCTGAGGCGAGTTACCCTCACATCGTGGCCCAACGGATCGGGCTGGACGATACACTTTTTTATCGCTACCTGGGCCGATAGGTGATAGTGCTGGATTGTCAAGATAATACGGAGAAAAATTGTCACGGGTTTTTGGCCGGCAACCGGACATCTTCCAACAGTCGAGCATTATATAAACCCCTGGCTGTTTGTCGGAAAAGTAACTTTGGGTAGTCGTCGGATGAACGAACAAGGCTTTCAATGTCTCAAAATCAGAGATGAGACATGGTTTTAGGGCCCATTTCGGTAGAACAAAGTCGATTTTTCGACTTCTCCGATAAATTGCTAGATAGCCCCGCGATTTTCCGGGAATAACCATACTAACGGGGGAAAAGCGCCTTATCCATCGGCGTGCTTCGCAGAATCTGATCCATGCATACCCACAGATCGTTCCCCGCTGTGCGGCTGAAGCGCAACTCCCATCCTTGCAAGGAACTCAACGCGATGATCTCGAGTATCTCTCCAGGGTATTCCTCAACCGTGATTGCGCTCACGATCGGCAATTGGTCAGCAGTCAGGCCGTTCTTTATCACAGGCACTGTCAGACAAGTCGCTTCTGGGAACAGAAACTGGGTCAGGTAGAGCCACATTATTCGAGCTGCTCCTGCCGTAAGCCGGAGGCTCCTTTTCTCAGCACACAATGAGTCAAACCTGAGAAGGAACGTATTAGGCACAACAGAATCTTCCCTAAACGTCAAATTTGTTACCAAACCCAATTGATCGAGCTGCTGCCCCAACATCTTCAGAATCCTTTACACTGCGCCGGGCGGATAGCCTGGCCAACACAACGTGGGTACCAACCTGCCCACAAACCTATCTACTTCTACCATTATAAAAGAGTTGAGGACGGCAATGAATGGGGAATAATCCTAATATAAGTCCCAACGTAACTACTCAGCTATCTGGCGCTGTCGGCTGCCGTTTTGAGTAACTGGGCAAATGTAAATCTGTGAAACGTGACCCGTGAAAAACGGGATGTCATCGCCTGTGGTTTCGAGCTTTCCACCGCTCAATGAGAAGACTAACACTCTCAAAAGCCGCAAGCTCATTTGTTGGAAGATCTTCCAGCGCGAAGAAAGCAGCCTCGCTGGCATCGTCCTGAGCGGAGAGCACGCCGCCTACGACTTCACCCTCAAACAGGATTGCAATACTGGTTTTGGCCCCTGGGGTTCTATCGCGGCCCAGTATATCAATCACACGCGTGATGTGTATTTCCAGCCCAGTCTCTTCGAGCACCTCGCGGACAGCCGCCTGGCGCGGGTCGTCATCATAATCGATGTAACCAGCAGGAAAAGCCCACTTTCCCCTCTCAGGGATAACTGCTCGTCGCACCAATAACACACGATCATCCTGGATCACAAAGACAACCACCGCAACAACCGGATCGTGAAAGTAGATAAAGGCACATTTCTCGCAGACATGCCGCATTTTGCCAAACTTCAGCCGGTTGGTGAGAGGATGCCCACAACGAGGGCAGAAATTCATATCTTGAGGGAAAGGCATCGATGCTACTTGTGGCGTCGCTTAACAGCCACGCCGGCTGCCAACAGTAGGCAAGCCAGAATGATAATCCCGATCAGTGTAACAGCAATCCTGCCTGAGAGGTTAACATTTCCTCCTCGTTCCTGTTCGTCGGTAGTAGAAGTAGCAGTCAGCTCGGACATTGTAAATGACTGGGACTGGGTTACATCATCTCTCCATATGGAAGAGGCTGTGTCCTGTGTGCCATCGTACTCCCCCGCGGTCTGTGGAGGTTCCGCCGCGCCAACAGTCTGTGCTGTAGTAGCCGACCTCTGTTCTGATAGCATATCTTCCGGGTCCGTTTCTGAGCCGGGCTGGGTACCTACACCGTCTGATGCTGCCTTATCTGTTGCCTGCTGATCGCTCTCAAGGCCGTTGTCACTCCTGCCCATAGTTAAAGTCGGCAATGGAAGAGCCGCGGGAGCCTTGATCTCAGTGGGTTCTCCCATCTCCTCACCAGACTCTTCGATAACCGCATGTTCATGAGGCGCCTCAGGAGGGACTTCGGTAACCGGAACAGCATTTCCAGAGGCTGCATCGAGTGCAATCTCGGCTGCCTCAGGAGCTGATGTCATGGCTGCCCCGCCAAATCCCATTCTGATGATCAGGGCTCCTACACATAGCACGGACAGAATAGTAACACCGACTGTTGCCAGCGAAGGAATACGTAGAGTGGCCCACCAACCAGGCAATTTGGGCTTACTGTAAACTGCCGGATCGAGTGTAAAGTTGCGTGGAACGCGCACGCGCTGAGCCATCCCCAGCAATGCCGATGTCACCCGCAGTGACTCCAATTCAGCTTGAAGAATTCCCTCCTCTGCAAGACGCGCTTCGAATGCTGTGCGCTCACGCGCAGAAAGCTCGTCATCCAGGTAGGCATTTAACAAGATCAAATCTTGTTCGGTTAACGGCGTGGTCACGTTGAGCTACCTATTCAATCCTACAATCCACTTGCGTTTTGATTATTGACTCTCATCACATGGCCGACATGTTCGGCGATCTGGTCGAGTCATGATCTTTCATTGGTAAGACGATATGTCGCAGGTAAAAGTTCCTCAAAGTCTTGCAAGCAATCGCGCAGGCGAACCCGCGCCCGGCTCAAGCGCGACTTGACAGTTCCCAGCGCCACCCCGGCCGTAGTAGCGATTTCATCGTAGCTGTAACCCTCAATGTCAGAAAGAATAGCTGCTGTCCGCTGATCTTCGGGCAAAGCCTGAAGACAATCCTGAATGGCAGCCTGGAGTTCCATCCGCTGGGTGTATTGTTCGGGATTTTCGCTTTGAGAGACAAGATGCACATTGGGAGCTTCATCTTCAACATAAAGGGCATCCAGCGATGCCTGGGGGCGTCGTTTCCTGCGGCGAAGCTCATCGTAGCAGGCATTGGTTACGATGCGCGATAGCCATGCCCTGAACGATCCCCCTCGGAAGGTGTGAATCGATCGATAAGCAGCGATAAACGCCTCTTGGGTAGCATCCGAGGCCGAATCGACCTCACCCATAATCCGATAGGCGACGTTATAGACCTGTTCCTGATAATGTAGCACCAGGGAGTTGTAGGAAGTCATATCGCCTCGTTGGGCATCTTTGATCAGGGCTGCTTCATCCATGCCGATTGCCTGGCCTTATGTGTGTTCCTGCCAACTATAAGCCAAGCCGATTATACACGCGATAGATTCGTGGGCAAAAAAAGTTGACGATAGGGGCAGGTTGGCATATACTCTCATTGCGAAAGCCGGAGTGGAGGAACGGAAGACTCGATGGTCTCAAAAACCATTGCCCCCTAAAGGCGTGTGGGTTCGAATCCCACCTCCGGCATAAAAGACCAGAGAAACTGGTCTTTTTGTTTTCTATGCATTCACCACTGGGCACTTTTCAGGTACCTTCTCAATAAAACGGGGTAAGTCAAGAACAATTCCAAGACCAGCCCAGGTTGAGTTGTTTAGCGGCTTGAGTGACGAGAGAGTCCGGGCATGGGATCTGATTCGTTTGGCGGACGCGGTCATGGGCATAGGTGTAAAAGCTGATATCCAGTTGTTTGGAGGTAGCAGCCAGGGTCATAAAGGTATCCCAGGCGCGAACACCATCCGAGGTGCGGGGGCCAAAGCTGACATTTCGTTTTCGAACACGCCGTCGAGCTCTCGATTTGGCGGGATTGTTACGCAAAGGCAATTCGGGATATTGCAAGGCGAGGAGCAGTCTTTCCTTTTTAGCCTGGGTCTTGGCAATACGTTTATCGAGATCATCGTAACCGGTACGAGTAGAGAATAGGCGGTCGAACGCTTCCTCGCTGAGTGTTCAGACCAGGCAATTGGTCATCCAGCTAGGTCAGAAAGGTGGCCTCATCCTGGTCTTGCTCGCTGCACCCGCTTCGCAGAATGGAACAATTATCTTGCAACAACTTGTCAGTCTCCAGATAAGCCATCGCTTCCTGATTTAATCGAAAAGACCGTTCTCGCCCGTTGCGTAGCACATCCAGTACTGCCAGGCGATTTTTGTTGGGGAGCGTGTGATAAGCCGTATACACCGGGTTGCAGATCGCGTGACAATGCTGATTTTGCCCATTCACTCGCGTCTGAGTGTCATTGATGTGCTGCCAGGGGCTGCTGCGTAAGCCTGCTTCGCAAACAGCTTCTTTCTCGGCGTGAAAGATCTCTTGATCCTTAATCAATAGGTTTGAGACTGCCCTTGCCGATATAGGGATACCCACATTGGCCAAGAATTCGATGATCTTTGGCTCGCTTGTGTTCATCCCATCATACATCGTTATGACCAATGTCTTATCCCAGGTCCGAACTGCCCCTCATACCCTGCCGGCATCTCTCCCAGGTAGGTTTGCCGCGTCGACGCCGAATAGTATTTTTTCCTTCCCTTTCTTTGTCTTGTGCTGTGCTTTTCCCCTGTTTATTGAGAATACATGACATTAGCATCAAGCACTCAAGAATGTTGCAAACATCATACAAGCTCACTCCTTATGGGACTTCACAACCGGCCCAAAAGATGCTACCCTAGGGTTAAGGTTAAGAGGATCATTTGTGCACGTGTCTCGATCTTATTTGAACAGAGGAGGCAACGAACAACATGAATACCAATACTTTAGACCCTGGACAGCCTGTGGCTATTAGGGGACCACGTTATCTTACTGCTAACGAGGAGACGATGCGCTCGTGGGCTATGTGGCTCCACAGCATCGACGAAGTACCTGATATCTACCGTGATTTTTTTGCCGGTTTGTCTCTCGAACCGGGCACGTTCCCTTATACAGTTCTGATGCCGTCCTATAAGGGCTCATTTATCCGCGCTAAGCCTAAGCTGATCTGCCTGGTGGGACCGGATATATGCATCGTTGAGCAGCGGCGCAACCAATTGGAAGTAATGCGTTTCCCTTGCGCTGATATCAATTACATCGAATCCGGGAATATCCTGCTGAGATCCTGGCTCAAGATCAGCGGTATCACACAAGATGGCTTGAGATCCGCCACGCTTCCATTCAACACCGTGACACAGTCCTTTCTCGACCCGTTTATCGAGACGGTTCGGGCTATTACACCGTCAGGTGTGTCTGCTGACTTCGAGACTGAGCGGGCCAAGTTTTATTATCTGCTCAACGTGCATTTCAAGTTCATGAATTACGCGCAGCGCAGCATCCTACCCGGCGAACAGGTCATTACCAGCCTGGTGCAGCAGGAAATCCGGACCAAAGTGCTGAAAACATTTTACCGCGCCGTCACGCCGGCCCACATCAGCATCTTGACCGACCAGGAATTGATCCTGATCACTGAGGATAGAGAGAGATTCACGCGCCATGGTACACCCTATGGCGGCATCTGGTACTATATCCCTCTGCGGAAGATCGCCGCTGTGTCACTCACTGAGCGTGATGAGCAGACACTCTCACTATCTGTCCGGATGTCACATAATGACCAGCTTAGCTCTATTTTTGACAAGACCAATCAGGTAGAAGTGGAATCGCTTGTGGGCCAACTGAAAGAGTTGATAGCTCAGAACGACAGTTGATAACTCACACTCGATGATCACGTTGTCGGTCTGCATATAGTTGCCCAAATAAATCTTTGCAGCGAACGAGTAGGGGCACGATATATCGTGCCCTTACGGCGTGTCGATCACGCCCTATCACTGCCATGTTCGTCACCAGCGGTTTTTTTACCTGTTTACCTTTTGCGACCAGGTGACAACTTTTCTGGAGAACTATATTAGACATTAGACTTTATCGGCAATAGGCGTATTATGCATAAAAACCGGCTTATTTTATGCTTAACTCAGTGATTTTCGATAAAGTCTAATGATTGAGGCTATCCTCCATAGGTGTCAATTGAAGTGAGATATCACTGGGACACTGTCGGCTTGTAGATCATTGAAGCGTATGGATTCCTGCGCAGGCGGAAATGACATGATTGGCCGAGATATGTTCAGTTGACACTTATAGACTATCCTTATATTGCAAGTGTTGGTGACATGGTGCGATGCTCTAACTTCATCAGAGAGAGGCTTTATGCATCCAGAACAACAGTGTGATGAGGAACTATCCCATCAGCAACGATCTCCCAGATTCAAGCAGATTGCTCAAAGTCTAAGCAAAACTCCCCTCTGGCTTTATATCATTGGGGGCATCATGCTGGTGATTTTGGCGTGCGGTATGCTGATGGGATCTGTCTTGATTGTACTTGGCCTGTCATCTTCTTCGTTCAACTCAGAGTACTATATCGAGGGAGGCCCAGGTGAATCTGCCCACCTGAATAATGGGGGTTCGCATCTGTTCACCTTCCCGGAAAGCGCCGCCAACATCGAGAGTGATTGCAGCATCTGGCAAGAAACACTCATCCAGGTATGGTTCGAGATGGATGCCGGCGAGCTGGAGCCCTTTCTCGATAGTATGCGCTGGGATGTTCGTCCCCTGATACCAACCACCGATCCGCCACCGTTTGGAGAGCCACACCCCGATGCCTCATATCTGCATGGCAAATATATTGAATCAGCCAAAAGCTTGAACGTTGGCGTCTGGGTCGATACCAGCAGTGTGCCCTACCGCACATTTGTCAGGATATTGTTTTATTGACCATGTCGATGTAATCGCCTAAGGGTTACCACTCAGAACCGCTTCTGAGGCCGCTACCATGATACAGATACAAAAATAGTGAACGTCGAGATGAATAAGTGGATCAAGAATGGGTAGATAAATGATCGTGTCCGCCAGGCTACCCAGCCAAACATCATCCCGCCAAAGATGGTGCTGAGCGTCTCCAACGGTGGCTTGGAGATGTGCGCCATGGCAAAGGGGACAGCTTGCAGGATCACCGCGCTTGGCCCGGCAACCTCATAAAGAGACCACAGCAAGAATCCGCGGAAGAAAAACTCCCAGCCGACCAACTCCAGCGCGGCCGTGGTCAGCATATCGAGTGGGTCGGCAAAATATTGCGTGTAATATGCCTGCATGTCAGGTGTCTGTCCGGCGAAGTAGAGGATCGGCGCGGCAATGGCCCAGATGATGAGTGTCCACTTTATCCCGGCACGCCAATCACCCAGTCTGAAGCCGTAATCGGCAGGATGCCGACGGAAGATCAACACAATCACCAATAGAGGAACCAACAGGTAGATGACCAGGTGATCGTACGCGGAGGCTCGGAGAATCTCAGGCATGGTCGATGTATTTATGAAGTTTGAAGCGCAGTTGTAGTAGTAATCGATCAACAGCAGTGTTGTTGTAATAATGATTGCCAGCGTGCTCCTGACCGGCAGCTTGAGGCCAAGGAGATTAAAGATGGGCTGCGGATTTGGCTCGGTAGTTGGTTGCATCGAACTATGACCACACCGACGATTTCTGCCCGCTTGCCAGTGCCAGCCCAAGCCGGATAAGCTGTTCCAGCCTGTCAACATCGACGATCTGTCCTTCGACGATGACCTGGATGCCTTTGTGCCAGAATATCACCATCATGGCTCGCATTCCTTGTCCGCTGCGCTGGCTCTTCGGCGCCAATTCCAACAGCATCTGTTCGGCATCGGCGTCCAGAAAACGACCGGCTGCCATTGTGCCGGTTGCCAGGATCGTATAGCGATCACGCAGTGCCTCGCTGCCTTCCTGTACCGGTCGGATGCTCTCTAAAACACTGGCGTCATCCGGCGAAGCATTTAGAATATCTGTCGCAAAACGGCGCAGGACTATGTGAATCAGGCCTCCAAACTTTTCCGCGATGCTCCCGGATGGAGCACCTCCAGTGCCTAGCGACTGAAAGACGCTCCCCATGTTGGGGAGCAGTAGCACTGCTTCGTCGGAGAGCGAAACGGCTTCCGTCCACCAACGGGTGTGTCCCATGGGGCTATTCGATTCCCCGCTGCTCGATCGTCGCAAAGACTCGATCTGCCAGGAGACACCATTAGTCTCGCCGGTAAATGTGTGTCTCTCGGTGTCATCCAGTCGTGAGCCCCGGTAGTGCCAACCGCGTTCCATAGCTAACTGATCCAGCCTGACCAGCAGCTCAGCAAAGCGACGGGCATGGTATCGATTTATGCCCACTATCAGGGCAACCACCAGGATGGCGAAACCAACAAAGAAGAATATTGGCATCATATCGCTAATAGACATATCTTCCCTTTGCTCTACAACAAAGATGCTTATCGACCATTTAACACTTCATGAAGGGCGATTTTTGCCTCAGGCGCATCGATGGCAGCCAATGCATCGATCACGGCCGTGCGCACCGAAGGATCATGGTCAGTGGCCAGCACGTTCACGAGCCGATCCAGGGTTGGTCTGAACTGATCGTCTGTATTGGGCAACCGTGCGAGTTGCGCCCCCAATGCTTCGACAGCTGCCGCACGCACCGCTTCGTCGCGATCTTCCAACAGCTTGGCCAGTGGCTGGATCGCCACCGGCGCGTTGAGTCGGCCCAGCGCCCAGGCAGCCGATGCCCGCACTACCTCTTCAGTATCCTGGAGGATGGCGATCAGACGCATGGTCGCCCGGCGATCCCCCAGACGGCCCAGTACCCAGGTAGCTTCTCGACGCGCCCACCATTCCTCAGCTGAGAGGGAATCGAACAGCAGTTGGCCAAGCACTAGATCGGCGGGCATCTCTGATAAAATGCGCGCCACCACTTTCCTGGCCCCCAGCGAAAAGCTGCGCAGCCCGGCAGACAATGCGGCGATGGCCGGCCTGGTTTGCGGATCGGCAGTATCAAAACGCGAAGTAATCGATATCAGTGCCCTCTCGGCAGCCTGCCGCACCTGATAGGTCGAATCGGCCAGTACATCGACCAGGATAGGAATTGATTCGGCGCCGCCGAGCACTGCTAATGCGTCGATGGCAGCACAACGTTGTCCCAGAGTAAAGGTGCCGCGCCAGTTACCGATTTTATGGCGGGCATGGAGAGGGATCACCTGGATTAGCTCGCGGACGTAAACGCCGGTCTGCCCCATCCGGCTGACATAGTCGATGATCTCGGCTCGTTCTCTGGCTGAGGGGGTATTCAGGAGTGCCTCGATGCGCGATAGGTCGGCTTCGGCGCGGCGCGCCCCGCCCAGCAGCGGCTCCATCCCGCTCATTGTTGGCGAGTCACCGCCAAGGGATGGTTCCTGGCCGGTGAGGGATGATGAGTAAGCAGTATCCGACATACTTTAGAGGATAGCATACCCCAGGCAGTTTTGCCTACAAACCTGTCGATGATTATTCTCTGGTTCTGATTGTCGCATATACTTTAGTGACAGGTGGCACATGATGAGCAGCAGGAGGTTCCCTTTGATCAACCATGATATCGAATGTCCTCAATGTGGCGCGGTGGTCTACTACGAGCTGGATCGCTGCCCGGAGTGCGGTCTGGATTTCTACCCGCCGGATGATGAGGAAGAGGAAAGTTGGAAGCCGACCAGGTCGAGAGGTTGGGGGCGGTCACTGATAGCGGTTATCGGCGGTTGGCTGGTGGCCGGCATAGCAGCCTTGATATTGTTCTTCCGGTTTAGTCTCATCGATGCGCAAACGACCGATTGGACAATGGTGGGTCTCATGTTCATCACTGTCTCGGCTTTTATGGGCGGTTATATCGTTGTCGCAATTACCAGACATTCTCCCATCCGGCATGGTATTCTTGTCTCGCTTCTCGTCATTGTTGATGCTGTTCTGATCGAGGCACTGTGGCGGGTCGTGACGATCGATACTCTCGTTCGCCCGTTAACCCTGTTAGCATGGGGATTGATCATCGCGGGCGGGATGGCTGGTGCGGTGACGTCGATGCAGCTACAGCAACGGGCAGGCCATGCCCATCCGCAAGCAAGCCGCGAAGACGATCTTTATCGAGATTTGCTGGCACGGGTCCGGCACGATCGAGCGGTGGCTGAGCGGCTGATCGCCTTTGAGAGCCGGCAAAACACTGCTGCTGCGCGCAGCGAGCTTATCAAGAGCGCCATCACCCGCTGGGAACGGGATAATCGTTAAGTTCTGTTGAGCGTTGTCCTGAAAACAGCGGTACAGAATTCGCAGAACTCCGATAGATTTCAGCGAAAGTAGTTACGCTACGCCTTGACACATTGCCTTCCTCGTGTTTGAGCTAAAGTGCATCTCCTCTCTATCTCACTCATACCTGTCACGTCCGTTGCTTACCGGAACATCAGTCGCCCGTCTGCCATCGACCGACAAAGTCTTTGATGTAATCATAGGCGAGATCGATTCCGGCTTCTGCCTCCGGATCATCCTGATTGGGCAGTATCTCGATGATCTCGGCCAGTTCCATTTTGATAGTCTCATAAGCATCATAGGCTTCCCACTCATCTGCCAGTCGACAGATATGAGTCATCCAGCCATAAATACTACAGGTGACGGCAAAGGCGCCGTTGTAGATACAGTCACGCTCAAGAGTAATACGCGCGCCACCGGCATATTCCTCGTCGTACACAACGATCCCCTCAGAGCCTGCCTTGCCTACCATCAAGCCCTCATCGTGCGGGTACCAGAAATATGTCATGCTCCGATCACCTCACTTGTCATGGATTTATCGTTCCTGATGATGCCATCCGGATACAAACAGCCTGCCGATCAGCCCATCAACTGTACCACACGCAACTTCCAAGACAACATAAAAAGAGACATATCTTCTCAATAATCCGGAGGGGTAACTTCAATTCTTGGTGATCAGTTTTCAGTGTTCAGTTTCCTACCGCGCAACATCTACCGTGTTCGTAGGTATGCTTGAACTGAGGCGGCAATACGTGTAGCTTTAGCCCATCGTCCACTACAAAGTCCTTGTGATCTGCGATCTTTGTTCTGTGACTTTAAACTGAGAACTGATCATCTTGGCAGGCTGGGCAGTATAGCTGGCGGGCAATAGCGTTGACCTGATCATCCGTGATGGGAGGCAAGGCCGTCGGCTCGATGGGATCCTGGGCCAGGACGGTGGGAAGGGCAAAAAGCATCGACATGCCAAGAAGCAGCAGCAAT
Organism: Anaerolineae bacterium; assembly: GCA_016928235.1. Classification (GTDB taxonomy): domain Bacteria; phylum Chloroflexota; class Anaerolineae; order Aggregatilineales; family UBA3940; genus JAFGMS01. The sequence goes on from JAFGLD010000328.1 coordinate 30,518, forward strand.
ATATTTCCCACTAGGCATGGCCGTATGCCAGGAGTACACTTTTGGCATTTCATAGGCTCTACTCTATCTCGGAGCAAACGCGAATCGACCTGATTCCAAACGAGCTTGCTATTCTTCCGGTCCCTCTGCCGGCTGCTCTCCTTGCTCCCGGCGGGCTGCGCGCCAGACTGTTCCCAGTGCCAGGAGTACCAACCCACCGAACAAGAAAGCGTTGATCACCCAATCAGGGGGTAGTGTTACCAGTACAGTCTCTCCACTGAGTTGAAACTGTGTCACAACGGCACCAGACTCGTCGTGCCAGCTTCGCAAAACATATAGAACACACCCACCCAGAAGCCCTGCCAGTCCAAACTGCTGAAAAAGGTTCATCTTGACGCCTCCCGGAAAGCAAGCTCATGCTTGACAGCATATGCTTATGAGCGAGCCTCGATCACGCTCTCCACGTCACCGGCAACTTGAGCCGGCAATGTTGGGGCTTCAGCCAGTGGCAGGTGGAGAGCTACTTTGCCACGCCGCAGGTAGATCCACAGTATCGTCAGGATGACACCTAATGCCATTGCACCGACACCTAACAACCCTGCCTCTGGGCCGAAAGCACCTCCTGTCCATAGGTCAGGGCCGCCCTGTTCGATACCAATAAACGTCGTCTGATTCGACGAGATGCCGCTGACCGGAAAGCCAAATACATTGCCCTGGAAGAAATTCCAGCTGATGTGCAGCCCGATCGGGATGGCCAGTTCACCGGTCAGGAGGTAGCCTACCGCTAAAAGTATCCCAGCCAGAAAGATATTGAACGTGCTGATAGCCGTCGCGTTGGGATTACCGAGATGCAACAACCCAAAAATCGCCGATGACAGCAATGTAGCGATCACAATCGCCCAGCGCGGGCCGAGAAGTTTCCAGTTAAATCCCTCGGCCATATTTGTGAGCTGGTAACCCCGGCTAAATAACTCTTCATTGATGCCAACCAGAATAAATGTAAACAATGCGCCCAGGATTGCTATCGCAAAAGCATTGCCTTGTGGTGCCACAAATGTCCTGGTGATCGTTATCCAGCCGGTGACCACCTCCATGCCGAAGATGATGGCCATCAGGATTGCCCCCAGGAGCAAGCCGAAGCCAAAGTCGATCCACCAATCTTTGTTAAGATGAAGTCCAAAGTCTACGAATTTGCGCCTGTCCAGGAATCGCCCAGCCAGCCAGACAGCCCCTACAGTAACTACAAATTGGGCAATCTCGGCGGCAACCAATATCCAGCTTTGCTCCATTAACTGCTCGCTGATGAGCATCGGATTAGACAATTGTTCGGCGGTCAGCATCCCGGTTGCGAAACCTATGATCACTGCCGCGACACCAATAATCGCCTGAATGGTGATGAGCAGAGTGAACCACACCACACCCCAGATTAGCAACCGCCATAGCGCGCGAAGCCGACGCTGTTCGGGATTCCAAAAAATATTGGCAATAAAGGCCATTTCGATGTCTCCTTATGTAATGGACAGGTGCGTCGCCTGCCCCAACCAATCATCTAAGGAATGAGAATTTATTAACTTGCCCAAGCACAGTCCTAATTGCAGGCTCAGGACGAGAAAGTTATTTCATCCCCATTCCTAAGTATATCATTGCCCCATCCCCACCTGTACCAGACGTCGATAAGTCTATCTTGTTGTCAGAACTTGCGCATCCTGAATTGGCATCAAAAAGAGATGTTTTAGGGAAGGGCGATCCACAGATCGCCCCCCTTGTATCGATGTTTGTCTGGTCAAACCTCATTGGCCAGTGTAATGGTAGTTTGGACGCCTCCGGGCCAACTGGTGATGACGGGCGGAACACGCAGTCTGTCATCGTTCTCATAGGTCCCTCGGATTTCGTCAAATGCTGTATCGCCGGCAGTGGACAGCGCGGCAGCTCGATCCAGCAAGGCCATCTCTTCTTCGGTCAGGTCGTCGAATGATTGATCGAGCAGCCCCCAGCAATCCCAGGGCAACAGCTCAACCTTGTTGAGCGCGGCAAAGTCGCGCATCAGATCGCCGCAGACAAACCACAATCCCCACATGTCGAGGATGCCAAAGGTGTTGGGGTCGGCTTCACCGGCGCGACAGCGTCGCCAGGCTTCACCGCCGACCAGGAACTTGTCCGGTGGCATATCGGATGGGTCGAAGTCGAGGTGAAAGAACTCGCGCTGTCTCTCATCAATCTGCGCATCGAACATCACCCAGCGATTCTGTTCGGCATTCCAGACCTCACACACCCAGTGATCGAGGTAGCGGCCCGGCTCAAAGTAGGTAGCAAAACCACATCGGGCGCGGGCCGGGATCCCCTGATGCCGCAGCAGGGCGACCGTCATCGTCGTAAAGTCTCGGCAGTTGCTTATCACCCGCTTGATGGGGGAACGTGCCATCACGATTGGGCTGTTATCGATTTCTATTGCCCGCGCCAATATGCGTCTCGCCGAGCGGATTTGAAGCTCCTGCTTGCGCTCTTCGGGTACTTCTACATCATAGAGGTGGGTCAAGAAAGTATGTAACAGGAGCCCTTGGATAACTTTACACAGCGATGGGACATCCAATGGTACATCTTTCAGTCGATCGGCCTGGTCTTTGAGATCGGTCATCAAGCCGATCTGGGCATAATACGGCAGCAGTTCCGTGGTCATGTTTCTATCTCCTTATGAACTTGTCAGATTAGCGGTTGTCGATAGTATGGATGAGTCGTTCACGAGATCTCGGATCAGGGAAGATTATAAACTGTTGGAGATAGGAAAGAATGGGAAGATTGTTGGATTTTCAGGAAGGACGCGCTACAATACCTTCACCAATCTGGGAATTTGCTGGGCTGCGCCGCCGCATGGCGGCTTTTTGTTGTTAAGGAATGGGGATTAAACAACTTTCCCCGCAAAGCCTGCAATAAGGGCTTAATGGATGGGTAAGTTAATAAATTCTCATTCCTAAAGGGGCTCAGGTATAGATCATAGCCGGCCGCTTATACTTGCCTTTCACCAGCGCCGTGCTTGTGATACAATGAGGCGGCGCTAATGCTTGAACCATAACTGTCAACTTAAGGTCATTTGCCATTTGGATTGATGGAAAGCAGATTTGGCAAGCCGAGAAAAAGATCGGGATGTTTTTGAA
>JAFGLD010000329.1 GCA_016928235.1 Anaerolineae bacterium
AGCCGTCGACGAACAGCATACAAGCTTGTAAGAGCGATACGTATTGCCTGCCGGATGATGTCCGACTAAAAACTAATCACCAAGAACCAAGAACCAAGAACTAAGAACTCAAAGCACAAGTATGCCCTCCCTGAACGGTTACCTTTTAGGGCCTCTTGTGTTGGAGCAGCCACTCATAGAACTGGGGATCGCTATAGGTATCGGTCCACACATCGTGGTCATGGTTCTCCAGGACTGTGAATCGGACATCGTTTCCGGCTTGTTTGAGAGCATCTACAGGTTTTTGAGCCATCCTTAATGGGATAACAATATCATCAGCGCCATGGATTGCCCATACCGGCAGATCTTTGAGACTCTCCATATCTTGTGGTGGATAGAGAAAGGCGGCCAGAGGGGCTATGGCTGCGAATGTGTCGGGCTGGAGTAGGGCGAACCGGTAAGTGGCGTCGCCGCCTATGCTCAACCCGGTCGCATAGATCCGTGTCTGATCGACCCGATAGTCTGCCAGGATTTCTTCCAGCATGCCGGTCAGATAGTTGTCCGGAAACAAGTCATACTCCTCGGACGCGCTCAAGAGAGGGGCAACTATAATGAAAGGCAGCGGCCCTTTTTCCCGGATCATCATGAAGGGGCTGGCTTTTGCCAACAGGAAGACATTATCGCCCCGATCACCGGAGCCGTGCAGAAAGATGAGCAGCGGCCAGGTTTGTTGGCTGTCATTGGCCTCGTAACCTTCCGGAAGATACACCAGGTACCCATTGCCGTAGAAAGATGTCAGGACCGTGTCTCGATACGTTTTGGCGTATATTCGCTTACCTTCCAGGTACTGGGCATAGTCTTTATAGACAGTGAAAGAGCGGTCGTGGCTGAGCTCGATGGCACTCCGGTCGTTGATGCCTAATGAAATCTCTATCTGGCCCCGGAGAAGCTCCTGGTCGGGATCATAAGCGAACGTCAGGATCCCCCGGGTATCGTTGGCTTCATAGACGCTTTCGATTGAAGGGGGATCGCCGGGAACAACTCTAAATGCAATCTCTTTCACCTCGCTGGGGTATTGGAGATTGGTGCCCATCCACAAAAAGGCCTTGCCCCCCTCTGCCGTGATCTCTTGAATAACCAGCACAAACTTCCAGTCCTTCTTGACTGGTGGCGCATAACTGTATCCCTCCCATCGGCCCAGGAAGGCTGCCAGATCAGGCGAGATGTCTGCGTCCGGCTGAGAAACCGGCAGATTACCGAAGATCAGGTACTCGTTGGAATCTTCGCCAATGGGCGCATGGACGGCGTCGAAGTCCACAATGTCGAAGTCTTGCATGGAGGTTTTCTCGTCGAGAGAGGCGGGGACTGCCACCGGGATCCTTCTCAGCAACCGGGTTGGCCCAATGATGAAGATGATCAGCCCGACAACCAGCAGACCTGCTATTACCGAAAGAATAATGAGGGTCGATCGTTTTGTTTTCATTGATAGTCACTCTGTTATGGAAATTAGGACGAAGAGGCACACCGGAAACCAATACCGCTGCTTCGGTTTTCCTTGCGATACCGGTAACGGATAGCTGTGCGGACATACCAGGCAGGGCGGCTCCACGAGCCGCCCCGCATCAAAACATACTCGCCGGATGATGCGCCGGTGGGGTTGCGTAGGGGCGAATCGGCATCGTAAGTCTCACTGTACCGGTCGGCGACGCGTTCCCATACATTGCCGGCCATGTCCAGTACTCCGTATGGGCTTGCCCCATCCGGATAACTGCCCACGGGGGAAGTGAACGGATAACCGTCGTCTTGATCGAGGTCGGCCATCCGTATATAGGCATGACGATCGGCAAAGTTCAGCAGATTTCCGGTCGGCGGTTGGTTGCCCCATGGATAGATGTCCCCATCTGCCCCTCGCGCGGCTTTCTCCCACTCTGCTTCGGTTGGCAGGCGTCTCCCGGCCCATTCGCAGTAGGCCTGGGCATCGTGGTAGGTCATCTGCACTACCGGGTGATTGTCCAATCCTTGAATATCCATGGTCGGACCTTGTGGATGTCTCCAATTAGCGCCTGCGACCATCTTCCACTCCATCATGAGCAGGTCCAGAGCAATTCCCCCACCCGCCTTTTCGGCGCCTGTTTCATAGCCTGTCTCGGCGACGAATTTGGCGAACATGGCGTTGGTCACTTCGGTTTTATCGATCCGGTAGGCGTTCAGATACACTTTGTGCTGCGGAATCTCATTAATAAACCACTCGCGTAGGCACTCAGAACATTCCTTTAATGTCTGGTCGATATCAGCGTCGGTCGATCCCATCAGAAACTCGCCTGCCGGGATGTAGACTTGCTCCATACTGTCTTTGTGGGCAATCCGGATCGCGCCCGGGTCTGGTACTCTGCATCCGGGCAAAGCAAACAGGAGCACCAAAGCGAGTAGCGCAAGCAGCAGAGGTGCTTTGGTGATGGGTGTGTGTATGGACACAGAAAGTCCTTTCCGAATCGCTTCTCATTCCCCAATCAATGCATCGCGGCGAAGCTCATGAAAACAGTCTTTTTGAACGGAAGTCAAACGTGAAAAATGGGCCGTAGAGAGAGCTTTCTCCTATCTCATTGTCGTTTTCGTCTGTCAATAAATTTGCCAAGTCATTCTATCCGAGCTAGAATAACCGTTCTGCTTTGCACGGAAGATAACCCCTCAAATTGAGTTTTGCATCGCTTAATGACGCTCGATCTATGATCCACAATGTAACCCATTGCGCGTGACCTTCGACTTCTGACCTTCGTTCTTTAACGTACATCCGAGAGCTGAACAGCTAGATTGCAATATAGAGTGCATGATCTAACCGAAAACCCATTGGAAAAGCTAAACAGAGGCGAGACAGATGACACAAGATAAGATTATCGTACGTGGCGCGCGTGAGCACAACCTCAAGAACATCGATGTTGATATCCCGCGTGATAAACTGGTCGTGATCACCGGTCTGTCCGGGTCGGGCAAATCATCGCTGGCCTTCGATACCATCTTCGCGGAGGGTCAGCGGCGGTATGTTGAGTCATTGTCGGCCTATGCGCGGCAGTTCCTGGGCCGCATGGACAAGCCCGACGTTGACCAGATCGATGGCCTCAGCCCGGCGATCTCCATCGATCAGAAGGGTGTCAGCCACAACCCCCGCTCGACGGTCGGAACGGTCACCGAGATCTACGATTACCTGCGTTTACTCTTTGCGCGCGTCGGCATCCCGCATTGCCCGGAATGCGGTCGGGAGGTCTTCCGGCAGAGCGCCCAGGAGATCGTCGATGCCGTTCAGGCGCTGCCTGACGGCTCCCGCATCCAGGTCCTGGCGCCGATTATCAAGGATCGGAAGGGACAGCACCAGCGCGTCTTCGAGGAGGTGCGCAAGGCGGGCTTCGTCCGGGTGCGCGTCAACGGCGTCGTGCGTGACATTGACGAAGAGGCCGATGACCTCGACCGCTACAAGATGCACACCATCGAGGTGGTGGTCGACCGGTTGGTGGTCACACACTTCGAGCAGCCGGAGAGCGAGGAGGCCGGCGCGGCCCGCTACCGGCTGGCCGACAGCATCGAGACGGCGCTGGAGTTGGGCGACGGCGTGATCGTCATCAACATCGCTGATAAAGAGGAAGACATCCTCTTCTCCGAGCACCTGGCCTGTGCCCACTGCCGCGTCAGTCTGCCGGAGATCGAGCCACGCAGCTTCTCGTTCAACAGCCCACATGGTGCTTGCCCCGAATGCCAGGGGCTGGGCATCCGGTTGGAGATCGACCCCGATCTGATTGTCCCCAACCAGGAGCTGTCGCTGCGAGATGGGCCCTTCGAGGCCAACGGCTGGAACTCGGCTGAGCGGGATAGTTACTATCGCCAGATGTTGGCGGCAGTCGCAACGGCCTATCGGATCGATATGGATAAGCCCTGGCGAGACTTACCGCGCGATCAGCAGGATGTCTTGCTCTACGGGACCGGCGACCGGCGGGTGCCGATCAATTACCACAATCGCGATGGCGCTACCCGGCGGTACAGTGCTCCCTTCGAGGGCGTGATCCGCAACCTGGAGCGTCGATATCGTGAAAGCTCATCGGACTACATCCGCTCGCAGATCGAAACCTTCATGTCCGAGTCGCCGTGTCCGGTCTGTCAGGGCCGACGGCTGCGCGCTGAGGCGCTGGCAGTAACATTGGCCGAACAGACCATTCATGAAGTAGCATTGATGCCGGCCAACCGGATGCTGAGCTGGGTGGCATCACTGGTGGGGGAGGGGGGAGCTGCTCCGATCCTCTCGGAGCGGGAGCTGGCTATCGGCCGGCAGATCCTCAAGGAGATCGATGCACGGCTGCGCTTCATGGTGGATGTCGGGTTGGACTACCTGACCTTGTCGCGCTCTTCCGGGTCAC
>JAFGLD010000026.1 GCA_016928235.1 Anaerolineae bacterium
ACCTATTCAAAGCTGCCTCAAGATCTTGACTGCCGATGAGGGCGACGAACCCGTGTCCCTCCACATTGGCGATCCACAGCTCGGCGCCAGGACATCTGGAAGCGGCAGAGACAATATCGAAACCCTCGTTCTCCGCCCCGCAGGGCCACCGCCGCAGCTTCTGTGGATGGACATTCTCTCCAGAAATTTGCAGGTGCCCATGAACGATGCTTTGCACCCAGGGTAGCTGGCAATAGATTACACGATGGACTGGAGCATCGATGCTTGGTTTTGCGTCGTTCGCCCCTGAGAAGATCAGGTTGTCGTTTTCTAGCTCCAGGCTTACCCAAACGAAATCGTTGGTGGTTAGCCCGGTCTTGTCGATGTTGCGCTGGGTGATGGCAAATCCATTCTGTCCTCTTGAGGATAGAAAGTCATGGGTGCATCGAAAGGAGAAATTGCCGGGCCAGCGGCCGCTAGCCACATTGCGCTCGATGATTTGGGAGAAAGCCGGCTGCATCTTTCTGGAAAAGGCGACCAGCTTATTGAGATGTGGCACAGGGGGTATTTGTGTGTCGATCTTTTCGCTACGTCGGCGTATCGCCTCAAGAAAATGCATCACGGTCTCGACAAGAGCTGCTGGTAGCTCGGTCTTGCTGACTGGGACTTCGTTGGCCAGTGCATCGATGATATAGTAGCGGTCGGACTCGCCCAGTCGTGAATAAACCGCCAGCCCTGCGTGTAGATCGAGCATCCACCTGATCACCTCGACGCGAGAGGCATCGGGATCGGCGAGTTTGAACGGCACGAGCAACACTTCGGGATGCAAGGCTTTGATTTGCTGAACAAGCTTGGGGGCAGGTTGGAGCTTGATCTCGCCGGTCTCGCCGTCGCTTAGCCGGAGCTTGGTGGGGGAGGGGGATATCAGGATGTTGGGTAGATGGGGCAAGAAGATCACAACGTCAGTGTCCAGCGTTTCAATAGCCTGTTGAAGCTCCTCAAAGCTGTAAGGCTTCCCTCCTGGGAAGTTGCCGATCCGTTCCATTTGGCTGAAACGCTGCTCGAATTCATCGGCGATTTTGGCAGCCAGATGTCCTTGACCGGTAGGAACCAGCCTGAGCACGGGGTCGACTGCCTGGGCGAAAGGCCCACCAACCACAGTGATTGATTTATTCATCGACTTTCTTTCTGGTGGCTAAGCCGGCACTTGTTCTTTCATTTCCGCCACGCGCTCGCGGACAAACTCCTCTAGTGTTGTGAGCTTGATAGGATATTCTTTCAGGAGAGCGGCGGCGTCAAACGTTTCATCGAATGCGTCATCCGGCAGGCTGGCGCCGTGCATGATCATACTGACGCCTGGAGCGAATGGCTTGAGCAGGATGCTCATCAAGCCGGCGATGGGTGGCGGCATGTGGCTCACTTTGGGCGTGACCCCCGCCAGCTTGCCATAAAGCTCGGCCACCTGGTTGTTAGTGAAGTTCTGTGGGCCACCCACTTCGAGGATCTGATTTCTCATTTTGGAGTCGGTCAGCGCGATGACGGCGAACTGCGCCACATCCCTGGCTGCCATGAAGTTGCGCGGCTTGGCCCCTGTTCCGAGGATGCTGGTCTTACCCGATTCCAGGATGGCTTTACCGTTGAAAAGGTGCGCGTGCTGCTCCATAAATGCCGGTGGACGCAGGATGGTGTAGCTCAGCCCGCTGGCTTTCAGATAATCCTCGATCTGGTGCTTGCGACGCCAGAGAGAGATGGGATGATCGGGCGCTGCGCCCAGGATCGAGACATAGACAAAGTGATCAACACCAGCTTTCTTAGCAGCATCGATGAGCGCGCGGTGCCCCTCGCCATCTACGTGCTTTGAATGGTATTTCCCTCTGCCCAAAAGAGAATGGGCTGTTGCGAAGACACACTTCACGCCCTGGCACGCTCGGGTCAGCGAAGCATGATCGATGAGATCACCCTGCACGACCTCGGCACCGGCCTGCTTTAGATCATCTGCCTTGGAAAGCGTGCGAGCCATCACACGCACTTTTTCTCCTTTGGCTAAGAGTAACCCGGCAGTCTCTCGCCCTAGAAAACCCGTAGCGCCAACGATGAGGATCATGAGGTATCTCCTGGTGTAGTTGATGATTCAAAGGACAGATTAAGGTAGGCGTGCAAGGGATACTGCGCGCGATCATTTGTTGCGCTATTAGATTTACCACAGAGGACACGGAGATTTTGAGTGATTCTCTGTGCTCTGCGGTGAAAAGAAAAACGTGATTTATGCCCGGTTTCAGTGTGGTCTCGCCAGACAGTCTCGCTGCTTCTTGCCATGAAGACTTATTCCACCCTCATGCTCACCGGATTTCGCAGCACGCCGACTCCCTCTACCTCCACTTCGACCACATCCCCAGGCTGGATGGGCGAGACACCGGCGGGCGTGCCGGTCAGGATGACGTCGCCCGGCAGCAGCGTCATCACGCGCGAGATGTACTCGATCAGGAAGGGAACGCCAAAGATCATCTGGCTGGTGCGGGAGTCTTGCCGGGTTTCTCCGTTGACCCTGCACGTGATCGCCAGATCGGATGGGTCGAGATCGGTGTTGATCCAGGGGCCGAGTGGACAAAATGTGTCGAAGCTCTTGGCGCGCGCCCACTGTCCATCCTTAAACTGGTAATCTCTGGCGCTGACATCGTTGCCACAGGTATAACCCAGCACGTATTTCAGTGCTTCCTCTTGGGGGATCATCCGTCCCTGTCGTCCGATCACCACGCCCAGCTCTGTCTCGTGCTCAACCTTGCCCATATCCGGCAGCAGCTCGATGGTCTGGTCGGGACCGATAACGGCGCTGGGCGGCTTGAGGAAAATGAGGGGTTCCGGGGGAACCCCGGTATCTTGCTCTCGCGCATGATCGGCATAGTTCAGGCCCAGACAGATGATCTTGCCTGGCATTACGGGCGGTAATAGTCTGGCCTGACTGGCCAGACCGATTTTGTCACCGCGCCGCGCTTGTTGATCGAACATGCTGCCTTCCAGAACGTACAGATCATCACCTTCAACGATCCCGGGGCGTGGCCCGTCCGGGTTGAGAAACGAACAAATCAACATGTCATCCTCCTATCGAAGCTCAATGATTCCATCTCGGATGGGGTAAAGGGTCGAACATTTCTCGCAATATATCTCCTGTCTTTTCTCGACCAGGGTGGGAATATTGCAGCGCGGGCATAACAGGATTTCCAGGATGGGACGTGCTCCTGCCTGCGCATTCCCATCCCGCCGCCCCCAGACCAGATCGTAATCGACCTGCCAGACCAGAACCTGCACATCGACGATCCCCAACTCCTCCAGCAGTGTCATACATTGCGCTACCGTGAAGGTCTTGCCGGGTATCATCCGCGCATCGAATCCTCTGCGCCGAGTGGTGAGCAAAATGCCGCCGGGCCGCAATACCCGGATGGCCTCGGCAAGCTGTCTGCGTGGGCTGGGGGTGAACTCCAGCATCTCCAGGCAGGTGACGGCGTCGAAGACGGCATCGGGAAAGGGCAGGTGGGTCGTGTCACGCCAGATCAGTGTCAGCCGGTTCTCATACCCCCCAGTCTTGCTCACGGCAGTTCTCAACATCTGCCGCGAGTCGTCCAGCCCGACGATCTTTCCCTGGAAAGTGGGTTGGGCCAGCAGCGCCAGTGGCAGCCGGGCTGTTCCTGTGCCGATGTCACAGATCAGGGGGACCGGGGTGCTTTTTAAGGCTGTAGCCAGTGGGCGCCCCAGGTAGATCGCCTCCATGTCATCGTCGAATTGCTTGATGCCATCGTATCGATTAGCTGTCAGGTCGTACAGCCAGGTCACCATCCACTGTCCCAGGTATGTCCCCTCGGTGATCACGAACTGCCAGTAGGCCAATAATCCCAGAAGCAGCAGGCCGATAAGTCCAAGCGGAACCCATAACCAGGAACTCATCACTTGTCACTCATCCAAAATACCCATTTCTCTGAGCCAGGCTTCGCTGTTGGCCAGCCCTTCTTTTAGAGAGACATGGGGTGTCCAACCCAGTCGATCTTTGGCTTTCCGGTTCGATACCCATCCGCGGCCACTCAGCTGGTCGGCCAGATAGATCAGGCTGGTTTCCGGATAGAATGGATTGGCCAGTGTTGTCAGGATCTTGGGTATCCAACCAGGCAGCCGGATGGCGCGATGAGTTGGGATCATGGCCATGTAACCGCCTAGAAACTCGGCGTATGTTACCGGCCCATCGTCTACGCCGTTGAATATTTCACCAACTGCGGCGGGGTGTGTGGCGCAGGCCACCAGCAGATCGACCAGGTTGTCGATATAGACAGGATAGGCCGTCCCGTGGCCGCCATCGATGAGTGGCAGCTTGCCGCTCCTGGCCCATTGCGCCAGGCGGATTGTCCAGCCCCGTGAACCGGGCCCATAAACCATCCCCGGTCGGACGATCACAAAGGGAAGATTTGTGCTGCGTGCAATTTCTTGCACGGTGGATTCGGCCTGGATTTTGGTATCAGCGTAGGGGCTGTTGTAGGGCTTGAGCGGTGTTGTCTCATCGACATCAGCATCGCCATGCGGCCCATAGACGGCGATGCTGCTGGTGAAGACAAATCGCTCGATACCGTACCGGGCACTCAGCTCCGCCAGGAGGCGTGTCGCGTCGACATTCACCAGCCGAAAATTGCTGAATGGTCGTCCACCCAACCAGGCCGCAATATGCATGACGATCTGCACATTCTGAGAGCCGAACAGGGTCGCCATTTGTGCCCGGTCGGTAATGTCGCCCTTGACGACGGCGATTCCGTCCCTGGCCAGAGCATCGCCCTTCCCAGGTGTGCGTTCGAGCGCCAGGACATCGGCGCCTTCACCATGCAGTTTCCTGGCAAGATGTCCACCAATGAAGCCGGTTGCTCCCGTCACCAGGATGCGCTTGCCGGACAAATCAGTTGTCATGGATTTTGTCCTTCCAGCCCTGGTACGAATGCCAGGTGTTTGGCCACTGTGGGGTGGGAGGTGGCATCGGAGTTGGGAGAGGGGGGGTGAGCTTGTTGGTGGTCGAATGTCACCGGATGATCGCTGGCCGGTATGGGCTTATCGAATGGTGTCATGCCCATCTCGCTAATGCTGATGCCCTGTGTGTCGATGGGCAAAACCCAGGTTTGAAGTTCCTCTTGAGCTGTCTTGCGATAGGCGCGCGCCATCGCCTTGGCAATCTCGCGGTGATTATCCTGAGCGAAAACAACCAGTGCCGGCCCGGCTCCGCAGATAGAGACAGCCGCGGCTCTGCTTTTGAGGGCGGCCTGGCGCATTTGGTCGTAGCCGGGGATCGATTTGCTGTGTACTTCATTGTATAAACGATCTTGCATGGCGCGGCTCAATAGATCGAAGTTGCCGCTGCTGAGCGCCTGAACGGTCAGCGCTGTATGCCCGATGTTGAAGATGGCGTCTTGCAAACGGACCCGCTGTGGAAGATCGATGTCGAAGTCGCCGGAATCGGCGGTCGGCATTGCGACGATGACGGTCATTGGGGTAACCGGTATCGGCGCGTGAATAAGGTTGCCGTCGCTGTGGCTGCTGACAACCAATCCGCCCGACAATGCTGCCAGAAGCGCATGAGGACGGTTCTCGAGTGCGATGATCTGTTGCAGGATCTCTTCACGTGGGTAAGGGCTTCCCAACAAGATATTAGCTGCAATGGCGCCGCCAAGTAAGGCCGCGCCGTCCCCGCCCAGGCTGCTGCCGGGAGGAATGTGGCTTTCCATGTGGACACGCAGTCCGCCGGGTAGATAGCCGGCCTTGCGAAAGATGCTCGATGCAGCTTCAAGAACCAGATCGGCAGTATCCTTGAGGGCTTCGGCGTGGTAGTCTCCGTGGAGGTCAAGCTCCAGACCGTAGTCGATCTCGACAAGCTCGATGATATTATGCAGCCCCAACGCCAGCGCCAGACAGTCGAGGCCCGGGCCGAGGTTACAGGTAGTTGCAGGTACAGTTACACGTACTTTGGTCAAAGTTGGATTCTCTAAAGTGTCTACAGTGGATCAGGATTGTGCAGGATTTACGCAACTGGTTGGTGTAAATCCTGTTGTTGCATGACTGAAAGTGTAGCCCTGGTGACATATGATGGCAAGAACAAGCGGAACTGCATTGCCCGGTGGTAGCTATTCAGTTATTAGTGCCGGCTGCTTAACAGTTTTGAGTGATGAGTGACAAGTTTTAGTTTACATCTAACAGCCAACAACTAACTGCTAACCGCTGAATAGTTACGCCTGGTGTTATGCAACGTGGCTTACTGTATGCTGGAAAAAAGAAGATGGGTAGAGCCATGCCTCTTCTTGGTTTAGCTGGACATCGTGGTACAATCCAATCGAATTGTTTTTGTAACCAGGGTAAGAAGTGGCTCATGAGCCAAGGCTCACCTGAAGATAGCAGCATGTGATTGGGCCTTTGGATTCCCGCTTTCGCGGGAATGACAGGTGAGATGTGGGTGGGCTCAATTGAATCTTATGATGGCAAGAGGCACATATAGAGCTTTTGACTCGTCACTTGTCACTATTTTCAAGGAAGCGATATGATGCATCACAGACGGTTCAATCTTGTTTGTTGGTGGCTGATTATAGGGATCTCTGCTGTGCTGATCTCCTGCAATCTTTTGCCGGGACAGACCGATACGCCAGACATCGCAACGCCGACTATGCCTTTGGCCACTCTCCCCCCCGACGTGGAGCCAACGCCCTATGTTTGCCAGGCATCGGTGATCGAGCAGCCCTATGAGAATGGATTTATGTTCTGGCTTGGGCGTGCCATTGATGAGAAATGCAAATTGGAGCATACATTTACGCCAGGGTCCGGAGAGATCTGGGTGGCTATTTTTGATGAGAGTGGTCGGCGCGGAGAATGGCTTATTTTCATCGATGAGTGGAGCGAAGGCAATGACCCGGAAATGGATCCCGCTCTGACGCCTCCGGCAGAGTTGATGCAGCCTGTGCGGGGATTCGGGAAAGTCTGGCGTGATCTGCTAACTGAGGAGCAGCGACAGCAACTCGGTTGGGCCAGGGCCATTGAGCTGCCTTTCCCGACCGATTATCGTTACGAAGGAAGCGGCTTCATCAACAATCAGGGCGAGTTTGTTACCCGGCCGGGACGACATGTGTTCAATGGGCTGGAGGGTGGCACCTTCTCGTTTGATGAAACTACTCAAACCTTCGAGTACACACCTCCACAATGAGCACTCATTGCTCTCCAATATGGCTCTCCGAGAACTCCTCAACCTGGTAAACCTCAACCTGTATGCCGGGTGTGAGCCACGCCTTTGGCGGTAATCCCATCTTCTGGCTCAACATGTCCAGAAAATCGATTGGGTTGGGGATCTTGTCCCAGACTTGCGGGAGGAAGGTTGCTCGATGCAGACCTTTGGCCAGTGTGACCCCATCAATGCCCGGCCGGATCAGGTTGGGCAGGTCGTTGGGGCTCGGCACATTGAGCTTCTGGGGCGCGGTAAGGACCGAGATCTCGATGTCGATCAAGGATACCTCATCGGGGGTAACAGACATGAAGCGTGGGTCGGAAAGCGCGGTTTGAGCGGCTGTATGGATCACCTCTTCGACCAGTGGAGATCGGGCAGTCAGTGTGCCGGTACAGCCGCGCAGGTCATCGCCGATGTGCAGCGTGACGAAGCAGGCAGCGTCTTCTCGCAGCCTGGCAGGTAGTTGATCGAGATCGGGTGGTGGGTATGGTTTACCATTGGCCGCTGCTTCGATGGATTCCCGCGCCAGTTTGAGCAGGATCCTGCGTTCGTCTGGAGATAAGCTTGTGATCCGTCTCTCTGCCATATGACGCTGCCTTTCTACCCGATCAGATGTAACGGCTCTCGTTGCACTGGGGACCAGGGAAAGTTTTTGATGCCCAGGCGCAAAAACTTAATCCGGATAACTCATAGTATCGTGGATAATGCCCTCTTGCGCCAATTACCCAGTCAATCACTCAATGTCCCGAAGCAGTGTCCGAAGAATGCCGGGGGTGATCCCCGTTAGATCGGTCAGCCCGTCTGCGAAGATGGGCCATGACTGTCCGGCGATCAGGGTAGGAATCGGGTTGTAAGTATGGCCGCGCAGCCCTGTTTCTTCGATGTTGCCGTGATCGCTGGTTAGCACAACCAGACCCTCTGATCTGTCCCAGGCATCGAGAATGCCGGCCATGACACCATCGAGGGTCTCCAGCAGCGCGACTGCCTCCTGAAGTGTTCCGCGATGTCCTACATAATCGGTCAGCCAGTGATCGAAGAACGTGAGGGTGTGTTGGCCGGCCAGTTGGGCCAGGTGTTGACCTGCCTCAAAGGGCGTCAGGATCGGCACCCCGTCGGCGCCAAAACGATTCCGCCAACCCTCACCGGTAAACTCGACCGAGAGGGCCCTCCCGTCTCGTAATGCTTCGGCATCCGGGAAGCGAACATCTGCCGTGTGCAAGGCCAGCTGGTTGGCTGATAGCAGTCTCTTGCCGCGCCGGACGCTTTCGAAAAAGGTGCTCGGGAAAGCATTGGCGAAGGCAATGTCGGCTCCGCGCGCTTTGAGTGTGCTGATCACGTTATCGTGCTCGATGATCTCGGCGATCTGGCGGTTGGGGCGTGGCCCATAGTGGCGACCCAGCCGCTCAGGCACGTTGATGCCGGTCAGAATGGTGGCCTGGCCGGTTGCGCTCTGCGGTTTCCCATCGACCCCCAGGCAGGCATCAGTTGGGATGAAGACGCCCGTTTGGCTTTCGATACGCGGCAGACCGCGCAGCCATCGACGACCATCGGTGAAGCCGGCCAGGGTAGGGAGATTGGCGGTGGCAAAAGGGTTATGGACGGGATCGTTCTCGCCCAACCCGACACCGTCAAGGAAGATGAAAAGAAGGCGCATGTTTTGTTAATGGCTGATAGTGAATGGTTATGAGCTATGAAATTGTAAACTGCCTTTATCAAGCGCTTTCCAGATCATATAGGATACGTGGTCGATCCAGCACCAGCGTGCTCTCACGGATCTTGTGCCCATGCTTGTCGAAGTAGAGGAAGGTTGGTGTGAACAGCACTCCATATTCCTTCAGGAGTGACTTGCCGGGTTCCTGATCGATGTCCAGGCGGATCATCTGTAATCGCTCACCAGCCTCGACCTCTAGTTGATCCACGATGGGCTTCACGGCCAGGCAGCCTCCGCAATAGCGTGAGTAAAGCTGCACCAGGGTAGGGCGATTGCCATTTTGAAGCGTGCTTTGGAAAGCTCGCAGGCTGTCGATTTCTTGGGTGGGGGAGGGTACCCGCAACCGCCATAGGGCGAATCCGGCCGCGACAACCCCCAGCAGAATGAGTATTTCTATGACGCCTATTCCATCTTGAGCAAACCCTAACGACAGGATAGCCAGGATGATGACCATCGACGTAACCGCGGAGCGGTGGTTGAAGATGTCCAGCAAGATGTCGCGCATGGCTCCGATCTCCCTTCATGGTGTCCATTGCCGGGTGTCTTCTTTAGGATCAGAGTATAACGTTCGGCGTAGGCCGAATCGACAAAGCTGGTTGTCGTTTGTTGTGACAGAAGCCGTTGTGCATGTTATGCCGGGAGTTTTGTTGACAGTATGAAGCTCCGAAGCCGCGCGATCATCGCCATCGGGATGGTTCGAATCTCTGTGATCCCCAGCAGCAGACCCAGGCCGAAGTAGACCGTCATGCCGATCGCACCACCGCCTAACAACATGACCATCGTTCCCGGCTGGAGGATATTCCCGAACAGCATGATGACCAGGCCCATCGCGGCAGCTGCCAGCAGCGCCTTGCCGGCGTCGAGCAGGATGTTCCGGGCATCGATGCCCTTCCAGCGGAAGTGCAGGATGACCAGCCCGATGACAGCCTCGATGCCGACCGCCACGCCATTAGCCAGTGCCGGGCCGCCGTGATCGAGCCCGCCTTCGATGAGCGGGCGTGCCAGCCAGATAGCCAGACCGACGTTGATGGCTGTCGTGAAGAAGGACACAATCAGTGGTGTCAGTGTGTCTTGCTGAGCGGCAAAGGCCCGCACCACAATGTCGAGCAGCGATTGGCTGATCAGCGCCAGTACGTAGAACTGGAGGGCGAAGAAGACCAACTCGGTGCTCTTGGCGGTAAACTCGCCGCCCTCAAATAGCAGGCGGATGGCCGGGCGTCCCAGCGCGATCAACCCGACGGCTGATGGGATGCTGAACATCAAAACGGCCCGCACACCCCCACTGAGTGCCCGTCGTTGGGCATCGACATTCTTTTCGGCGGCCAGCGCGGACATGATCGGGAAGATGGCGAACCCCAACGCCGTTCCGATCAGCGTCCAGGGGATGTTCATCAGCCGGTAAGCGTAGCTCAATGCCGACAACCGCCCTTCGCCCAGGTGGGAGGCCAGGTTCGAGTTGATCCAGGTGATGCTGGCTCGCGCCATCAGCAGGTCGATGACGCGGGGGGCCATCAAGATCAACACGCGTCGCAGCATCGGATCCTTCAGGTTCAAGACGGGGCGCCACTCGACTTTGTAGAAGATCAGGCCAGGTACCTGGATCAGCATGTGCAGCAGCGCGCCAAGAACCGCTCCCCAGGCCAGACCGAAGATGCCCCATTGGGGGGCCAGCACCACCGCGCCGCCGATGATCCCCACATAGTACATCGTTGGCGCTAAAGCCGGCAGCCAGAAATGTTGGCGCGCGTGCAGAATGCCGGTCACGATGCTGCTGATGCTGAAGACAATGGTCGAGAGAAGCAGTATCTGTAAGATCTGCGCAGTCAGGCTCTGGATCTCCGGTGTGTAACCCGGCCCGATGCCCCAGGGGGCGCTGACCAGTGTCGGCGCAACCAGGGCGCCAAGGGCGGCTGCCAAACCGGTCGCCAGGAAGATGACGTTGACAACCTGGCTGGATAGCGTGTTGGCGTCGCGCCGGTTGCCCTTGCTGAGCAGCTCGAGGTATACCGGCATGAAGGCGTAGACCAGTGTCCCCGCCGATAGGGCCACGACCAGAAGCTCGGAGAGGCCGTCGGCTGCGGTGTAGGCATCGTAGGCCGCGCTGGTGCCGAAGAGACCGGCGACGATCCGCTGCCTGATCAGCCCGATTGGGAAAGCCAGCAATGTCCCGGCAATGACGATCAGCGTCGAGCATCCTACCTGGCCGGCGCGGCTTGGTTGCTGGTTAGAGGGCTCCGAAAGCTCCATGTTTTCGATCCTTGGAAGTGCAGGATTGGCCAGAGATGGCGGGTCAACTGTTCCGGATTATACCAGGTTCTGACTGTTCAATTGGATAGGGGATGATCGCATAGGCAGTAACTCAAGGGCATGAGACCCAAAAAAGCGAGTCAACCAGGTAAAACTGGAACTGTATATACCCAACAGATTACCGGAGGCTCGCATGGTTGAATGTAACACAGAAACAATAGGCAGGGCAAGCGAGACGCCCCTTAACGATAGGGCAATTGCATGCACTTTGAGTAAATAGCGCCCACTTCAGGCGGCTTTGAGGCGTTTAGCCTTGATTCCAAGCTTTGTGGTGATCTCCTGTTTAATGAGATTGTGGGCTATATGTCGTAAGACAGCGAAATTCGTATCTTCTCAATCAAAAGGGGTAGAGTCACGTTCTTCAACACCTTGTTATGCGTAAAAACGTCGTGACAGAGACATTGTTCCTCGGTAACGATTCAGTTATTGGTGCCGACTGCTTGACAGTTTTGAGTGATGGACGACTTGCGGTCGTTTGAGTGACGAGTTTACAGCTAACAGCTAACCGCTGAATAGTTACGTTTCTCGAATGATTGGGAAGATATCCAGGATGGGCGGAAGGGGACAGGACACGTGGTGGGGAGACCAGGAGTATGGTAGAAGTATGGTAGGAGTATGGCAGCAGTATGGCAGCAGTATGGCAGCAATAGCGTGTGTAAGGAGCGCCATTTGACCTCACCCCCACGGTGCCGGCGTATCTTCTCAATAGCCTGTCCAACTCATTCTGGGTGATCAGCGATCAGTTTTTAGACGCAAATCACAGGTCGACGGTGGACAAGGTTTGAAGGTCAGGCCAAGCGGCGGTGTTGCGTAAATCGGGAAAGCCCATCGGGTCGCTGATCGTCCGGCACTCGCGAATTTCAATCCGGCTATACCCTTTGTCAATCGTTTTGGCGTAATCACGGTCGAAGTCACAAAACTGAGTGGCTTGAGCATGACAGAACAATTCCACTGTATCCTGGTACAAGTGGCCCTGATTTTCTTTGATGGCCAGGACATAGTCCGCCTCTTTGTCGACGAAACTTCGTTTCGTAAATCGCTTGTGCAATGGCGGTCTGACAGCCCATCGCATCAATCGTCACAATGCACCCCGCGACTGCCAACACATCGAGCAACTGAGGAATAGCGGTGATTTCATTGGTTTTGTCATCGACCTTGCGCTGCCCCCAGTGTCAGGTGTGTGTCCGTCGCCCATGCACTGACCATGTAAATCGCATTTTTGCCCAAACGTTGGTCGTGGAAGCGCCGCAGTTGTTTGCCATCGATACCGATCACCTGGCCGGCAGTCACTTCCTACGCCGATTGTACCCATCCCAAAAACGCTGTCTGGAATTCTTCCGCATCTACCCGGCCAAACACCCGCCCAAACGTATCGTGCGAGGGTATCCCATTCGGCAATACCTGAGCCACTCTCTTTTCGCGACCCCATGCCTCGACCTCGACCCAGTTATCTGCCCCACAAATCACCGCACATATCGTGATGATGATAATGTCCTGTAAAAGATGTGCTCTGGTTTGTTCCACCCGTGGGTTGGCGACTTGCTCAAAATACTCCCACAGACTTTGTCTCGTTGGTTGTGCCATCGTTTACTCTCCTTGCACCGCTTAGAATAAACGATTTCTGCTTCTTTGTCCGATATTTTTAGATGCGATTGCTCTAAGGCTATCGGGGAATCGCCTTGACTGGTACCAGCCAATGGAACAGGCAGACACATTGACCAAAACAGTAGGGTAAACCCCACTGTAATCATACCATTCTCTAACCTAAGATATAGATACGGATTTTAGTCATCCCTGTCTGTTTTATTTGTTGTTGGATGGTTATTCGGAGACGTGAAGTTTATAACTTGCACAGCATGGTTCAAAACTCTCGCTATTGAGGCGAAAGGAATCTTTACAAACTTTGCCACGCTTGAGGATAAGGGAAAAACACAGGGCATGCATCGAAGGAATCGTTAGCTCAAAGCAGATTGTAACCTCAGGGGATTGTTACCCTTGAACTATTGCCAATCACGCCACAAATGATCACAAATTCGTGAACCTGCTTTCCGTGATTATGAATCATGCCCGGCAATGTCGACAGACCCTACATCCTATTTGCATCGTTGTTCCGTCAATAGCGGAGCAAGAAGGAACCCATGAATCATCTTTCCATCTTTTCCACCCCTCGTACGCCGGATATCAATGTGGGACAGCGATATATCCGAAAGATCGTGATTGCCGCCGGCGTGGCGCTGATATCACTCATTGGGATAGTGAGTATTGCGCTGGCGGACAACAATGGCTGGCTGGCCGGCTCCGGATCCATCTCCGGCGAACCGCTTGTCGGTGGCTCGATCACCTTCGATATCACCGTGACCAACGATCCGTCTGGCGTAGGCGTCTTCTACCAGGATCGCCTATACAATGTCAGTGGCGTGATCGTCTTACCGCCTGAGCTGGCCCTGATCTCCTGCTCGGTCACCCCTAGCCTGATCTTGCAGAATACACCCGCTGCCGGCTATACCGAGATCCGCTTCGACAATATCAAGAACCTGGAGGTCGGCGAGAGCATTAGCCTGAGCTGCTCGGCGATGATCGATCCCATTGTCGACATCGGCGACATGTTTACCATCGATTACCGCTGGGAAGCCTACACCAATCCCTGCGCGTCGTGTCCCGGCGACTGGCGCTATTTCCCCGGCCCAACCGATGCTGACTATGCTTCCATCTCAGCCACGCCCCAGGCCTTCGACATCGAAAAGAACAGCAGCACCACTACCGGCGAGGCTCAAGTCAACGGCGCCGGCGGCTACGAGCCCGCCCCGGCTCCCGGCCACGGCATGGGTCCCGATTGGCCCTACACCTACACGCTCACCCTGACCAACAACCCCCTCAACCCGGCTAATCAGGTCAGCGTCTTCGATATTGTCCCGCCGGGCGTGGCCTACCTGGGCAATGATATCGTCAGTTGCTCGGTATTGGGCAGCCCGTCCGATAGTTCTCCCGCCGGCACTCTTAGCGACGGCTCTTTACCCAATACCGTTGACGGCAGCATCATCCTGGAATGGAACCTGGAGACGCTCTTCGGGCCCGGCACGCTGCTCTCACCGGACGAGACTTGCACATTCACCTATCAGACCGCCATCCCCTACCGTGAGCGCCGCTTTGTCGACGGTCTGATCACCAGCGGCGGCCCATTCAGCGGGCCGATCGTCGGTGGGCCGGATGCAACCCACGAGAATCATTATTATGCCACCGGCAATTACGAACACCCGGTAAACGGAGACATACCCCAGATCGACGGCAGTATTCCCGGCGCCACGCCCGATGACGACGCGCCGGTTGTGATAAGCAGCAGTTACCACTCGATCACCAAGGGTTCCAGCGACTCGACTGTTTACCAGGACACAGTCGTCACTTATACGGTTACCGGCTACATCTCTGAGTATTACGATTTCATCGCCGGCCCCGGCACACCCTACATTATCACCGACCTGATCCCCGATGGTCTTGATTTTTGCAGCATCATTCCTCCCGGAGACACCGACGGCTTTTACGATGAATGTCCCTTTGTGACAACCTCAGCCCTGTTCAACGGCGCGCCACTAGACCCGACCAGCGTGGCTCTCAGCGGCGACGATCTGCTCGTGACCTGGCACATCACCGATCCGTCGACGGTTGAAGCCGGTGATACCTGGACGCTGACCTATCGGGCCGTCATTCGCGACTTTTACCGAAACGGGCTGCCGGTCTCCGGGCTGGATGTACGGTCCAACCGCGTCGAAGCAACAGGTCAGTGGAACGATCTGGTCAGCCCACCACGCGCCGGCATAGACACGACCAGATCGACCGCCTCTATTCAGGTCGGCGAGCCGGCTATCGACAAGCTTATCTGGAACCCCTCGACCGGCAGCTGGGTGGATGGGCCGGTCACGCTGGAGATCGGCCAGGACTTCAAATACTTGATCCGGCTCATCTTCGATGATGATCTGGATATGCGCAATGTGATCGTTGACGACTTCATGCCGATGGGCCAGAGATACATTCCCAATACGGCTGACTTTATCGACAGCCAGGGCTATGGCGATACCGTCCCTCCCTTCACCCCGCAGGGCGATCAGGGCGACTACAGCGGTATCACCTACCAGGTCGAAGCAGCTCAGAATATCGGTGATTTTCGCATCGATTTCTGTCCTTATAACGACACCATCAGCCGCGTCGACGGCGATCCGTCCGATCCGTTCCTGACCGTCTTCGAAAACATAGGGGGCGGCCGGCAGCGGCTGGAATGGTTCCTGTGTCGCATCGATAACTCGGATACCGGCAACCCGATCATCTGGCAGGTGACCTTCGATGGCGTGTTAGTAGACGATACTCAGGTCTACAATGGCTGCCAGGTCAGTAACTTCGGCCACCTGAGCGGCACCAACAGCTTCGGCACTACCTATAGCCTGCGCGATAACCTGACCGCTGTCTATGCTGTACCCAACCTGGTTATGCGCAAAACCAACACCGCCCCCGACCCGCTGCCGGCGCCCGGCTCCTTCAGCTATACCTTATCGGTGGAGAACGACGGCGGCATCGATAGCTCCGGCAACGCCTACGACTGGACGATCCGGGATATCGTTCCGCCCGGGCTGCGCGTTCCGACCACAGCCGGTAACTGCAACGGCTTCAGCACCACCGCCCCCGGCAATTATGACTGCATGGCCGATGCCGGGGCACAGGCGGGAACCGGCGGCTTCGTCACCATCCGCCCGATCGACGGGCTGGGCAGCCATGATCCGACGCGCCCCATCCCACCCGCCACGACTTACACCTTCACCTTCCAGGCCGAGATGACCGACATCACACCCGGCGCGACGGCCGACGAAGAGCTGTTCAACACCGCCAGCATCGAATATTGTACCTGGCCCATGCCGCAGGACCTGGACGGCGACGGCAGCATAGATCGTCGCTGCGTGGGCTACCTGGCCGATACCATCCCCCACAGCGATGAAGAAGGCACGCCGACCTACGACGATTTTCGTGACTACATCGACGCTGATGACGCAGCGCCCAACGGTCCGGGCGAAGAAGATAACACCGATACCAGCCGCGTTCACATCGTAGCCCTGGCGACCAACAAATCGCACACGGCTCCTATCCATATAGCTCCGCAGGTAGCAGGCGACTTTGCCACCATCGGCGAGGTCTACCAGGTTACGCTGGAGATCGGCGTTCCGGCCCAGACAGTCCTGTTCAGCGATCCCGCCGCCGGCTATGTCGAGGTGATCGATACTTTCGCCCATGAGGGCGCGATCTTCTGCGACTCAGGCAGCAGCATAACCGGCTGCGACGATCCTGTTCTGGCCCAGATCGGTGGGTTGGTCAACCCCGACATCATGCAAAACCCGGCCGCCCCCCATTGGTGGCAGGCAACCAATACCAGCCCCAATCCCGGCAGCAGCGTGCGTTTCTTCTTCGATACCATCGATAACAGCATCGGGGCATTGGACTACACGTTTACCATCACCTTCACCATGGTCGTCACCGGACGTGACGATGCCGGAAATGCCGTCTTCTTCCCTCCGGCCACCAACGATATCGTCTCGAACAGCTTTGTTGTGCGCTACTTCAACGACAACCCGACGCCGGAAGAGTTCACCACCATACCCGCGGGCGACCGGATCGACATCGACCAACCGCATATCAGCACCGATAAGGAGGCGGTGAGCATCACCCGGCCTGGCGTGGGCGTGTTGTGCGACAGCGCGGCAACCTGTAACAGCATCCAGGTGCAGGGCAACGACGTTATCGCCTACCAGATGACCTACGTCAGCGACGGTGAATCGACCGCCTTCGATGTTTCGATGATCGATTGGCTGACAGTCTACGCAACCTACAACTCAGATATGATCTGTATCTCGGATACGGTTCCACCGGTCAGCGGCGGCGTCGTAGCATCTTCGTCTGCCCCCGCGCCCTATACAATCGAGTTGCTGATGGATACCACGCCGTCCGGCGGGTGGGATCTGCCGCCCGGCAACCGCGTTACCTGCTCTTACACCATCACCGTCGAGCCGACTGTGCCGGCCGGCACGACCTTAAGCAACTTCACCGATGCCGATTGGAGCACGTTGGACGGCAGCGTTCCCGGCGAGCGTGTCTTCGAGGACAATCCCGATGACGGCGCGCAGGACGAGGATACCGAGACACTCCAGGTCATCATCCCGGTGGCGGGCAAGACTCGCCTGTCTCCCGGCCCAACCGGCCCCGGCACACTGCCCCCGGTACGCATCGGCGACGTCATCGACTATCGCATCACCATCCCGCTGCCGATTGGGCGCACCCAAAATATCGTCATTTCAGACTATCTCGACCCGGGCTTGATCTACTATGAGAGCGGCACTTTTTCCGTCCGTACCAACAGCCTCGATCCGCTCTCTCACGCCGAGACATTAACCGGCAGCAATGACGGCATTGGCGCTTTCTCGGTCGATTGGGCGGTCTGGGACCCGGCCTGCACCCCAGTCATCGGGGCCACGAACTGTATCTACAATGATGGCGCCAATAACACGGTGGTGATCGTCGACTTCCAGGCCATTGTCGCCAATGTGCCTCTCAACCTGAATGGGCTGGTGCTCGATAACGACATGCAGGCGTCTTTCCTCGATGGGTTGGGCAACCCCGGTGTTATCACTCACGGCGGCGCCCTGAATGACGAAGAAGTGCTCGTCACGGAGCCGCACCTGACCCTGAGCAAGTCCGCCCTGCCGACCGCGGTCGACGCGGGTGACACGCTCACCTACAGCGTGGTGATCACCAACGACGGCACAGCCACCGCCTACGATGTCTCCTTTGACGAAAACCTGGACGACCGCGTGGATTACGATACCGCGTATACGATGCAGTGTGCCCACAGCGTGAGCGGCCCCCTGGCCTACCAGATCGACCTGGCGCCCTTCGATGGGTCGCCTGATGTGCCGGTTGCCTCAATGGATATCTTCCGTGTAGCCGGCGCGCTGGATGAGAACAGCAACGGCTGGGACCTGGCGCCCGGTGAGTCGATCACCTGCGCGTACCGGGTCACCGTGTTGGATACGGTCATGCCCGGCTATACCATCGACAATGTTGCCGACGCCGACTGGTCCAGCCTGGACGGAGCGGTCTCCGGTGGCCCGACCGAGCCCAATGAACGCCGGTATGATGACAGTGGGGCCGACGCGGCAGGCTTTCCCGGCTACACGGAGATCGATGACCAGGACACATCGACGGCAACGGTACCCGCTCCGACTCTGACCAAGGATCGCATCAGCGGCGCGACCGTACAGCCTGGCCAGACGGTCAGCTACCAGATCGTCATTACTTTGCCGGAAGGCACAGTCGATGACCTGACAATTACCGATACGCTTCCGCTACCCGCTGGAGCCTTCCGCTTCGAGAGTGTCACCCCGCCGGTAGCAGCCTGGGGCGGCGCGCTGCCGGCCTTCTCGGCGCAGCCCGCGGCGGGCGATACCGGAACGCTGATCTGGACATTCGACGGACCAATCACCAACCCCGGCGATAACAACGCCGCCAACGATACCATCACCCTGACCTATACCATCCGGGTTTACAGCAATGCCGTAACCGGCAATAATGCCAACACCGCCCAGGCGTCCTATACCAACGAAGCAGGCGGGACATCAACCACCAATACCGATACGGCAACCGTCAATGTCATCCGACCGGCCAACACGACGACCAAGACAGCCTCAGTAACTACTGCCGATGCTGGGGATACCATCACCTACACGGTTACCATCCGCAATTCCGGCCCGGCCGGCACGGTTGCTTACGATGTCTACTTCAACGAAAACTTGAGCGATTACACCGACTACGACACATCCTACGCGATGACATGCACACACAGCGCCGACGGAGCACTCACCTTCGAGATGGACGACCTCGCCGACGGCTTCGATACAACCCCCGATGCTTTCACCGGCACGCTCGACCGGTTCCGCATCGCCGGCGATCTGACCGAAAACGACAATCCCTGGGAGCTGGCATCCGGACAGACGATTGCCTGTACCTACCGGGTGATCGTCCTGGACAGTGTCCAGCCGGGGGGTACAGGCGTCAACGCCATTCGCAATACCATTACAT